>CAYNYD010000048.1:0-8849 GCA_964401375.1 uncultured Eubacteriales bacterium
AAAAGAAAAAATACAAGAAAATTATGAAGTAGATGTAAAAATTCCTGAAATGACAGAAGAAGGAGAAATTCAATCTTTTTATAGTATTACTGCCGAATCGTTAGAGGAGATGAAAATACCTGAAGGATTTGATATTTTTTCAAAGGTATTACATATAAATACGTTTACAGAATAATTTTGAGAGTTGCTTTTAACTTTTTTTCACTAGTGAGCGATTGATAATTGCTCATTGTACGACATAAACGAATAAAAAATACATCAAAACTAAATAATGTTCATGTTATATGTTATAACATGAACATTATTTTATTTGGCATTTAATTGTTTGTTCCCTTAAAAACAGTAAGAGGCAGTTGCCCTTGGTTTATTAAGTAATCAGCCAGAATATCTTGATACACATTCGACTTTTTAAACAGTCGAGCTAGGTAATCCCAATCTTCATCATTTAAAGCTAAAATAGCTTTGATTGTTCTTAGCTGATTCTCTCTTCCGAACTTTCTTGCAAGAACATTCTTTTGTTGTTCAGTCAATTCGGTATTTTTTGCTACATACCGAATTTGCTTTAGAAGATCGATGGCTCTTTCGTCATCACTAATATATTTAGTGAGCTTGCCGATTTTCCATGGGGTATGTGCTTCGTAACATCGATAATAAAGCATTCTCCCATATTTCTCTTGAGAAACTATTCTTTCATCAAGTGTCTCAATATAATGAATTGAGTAATTCCATCCACCTGTAATGGAGTAGATACGTTCACCATTGACTAAAACTTCTTGCCGTCGACTTAATCCTACCCCAGTGTGAATGAACTGGACATTGCCCAAGATTTCTAAAGCACTGGGAGGTACGATTAGGATTTCAGAAGAGCACATAACTATGTCCTCATCATGAACCCTAAATTCTGCAGGCTTCCATACATTGTTTCTTATCCTTATTTCTTTGCCTGTATTTTGTATTACACAATTTGCAATACTGTTGATATCTTCTTTAGCCATATTGTTGCCCTCCTTAAAATGTTATGTCGGTAGAGTATTGCTAGAGAAAAAATTTTTTTCTCAAAATTACGGTATTTAACCTTTTATATTATATCATGTGTAGAGGCTAATGTCAACTTATGTTAACAATAATTAATACTTTTGGTGAATTATTATTGTTTATATTTAACAAATACCGAATTTATGAGAATTTAGTGAAAAAATATAGCAAAATTAAAAAATATATATTGGATAAAGTATATATAATGATATAATAGGTTTACAAATAATTATATTAATAATTTTTATAAAAGGATAAATTATTTGGAAGATTATTAATATATTTTTATTAAAAATGTAATTTGTAGTTAAATTGGAGGTAAATATGGCTAATATAAATGATTATTTATTATGGAGAGGAGATATTCCAATAAATTCACAATTTAAATTTAATGAAATTGATAGTATGATTTTGGCAAGGTTTTCATATTTATTGTTTGATAAAATTACTATGAATGAAAATGAAACAATTGGATCAATTTCTGAAAAAATGCGAGATATACCTAATGAAGAATTTCTTTATAATGGTGATAAAGAATTAATTACGTATTTAGGTCAAAGTGATCGCTTTAAAAATATGGCAGTAACAGACTATATATGTAATAATGATAAGCAATCAGAAAAGCAATTTTGTGCTATTACGGTTCATATATCTAGCAAAGAGATGTATATTTCTTATATTGGAACAGATAAAACTATAAATGGTTGGAAAGAAGACTTTAATATGTCTTTTATGGATAATGTACCTTGTCAAATTGATGGAAAGGAATATGCAGATAAAATTACAAAAAAATATCCAGAAAAAAATATATTAATTGGAGGCCATTCAAAGGGAGGAAATGTTGCAATATATTCAGCACTTACAGCTTCTCCTGAAATACAAAAAAGAATTATAAAGGTTTATAATTATGATGGTCCTGGATTTAGTAAAGATATTATTGATAAATATGGAAATGATGCAATTATAAATAAGATTGAAACATATATTCCACAAGATTCCATAATTGGTAGAATTTTAAATCATAAAGAAAAAATAAAAATTGCGTTAAGTAATGAAAAAGGAATATTTCAGCATGATATATACTCATGGCAAGTATTAAAAGACGATTTAATACAGCTAGACCAAAATACAGAAACAAGTGAAAATATTGATAAAGCATTAACTAATTGGATAGAAACCACAACAGCTGAGCAAAGAAAAGTATTTATAGATACGGTATTTGAATTAATTGGCTCTACAGATGCAGATACTTTTGGAGAAATATCTAAAAATTTATCAACTAATATTCCAAAAATGTTAAAAAAATATGAAGAAATATCAGTGGACGATAAAAAAGCTATAACAAAAATGATTAAAATTCTTGTTAATTCATATTTTAATATTGTTAAAGAAAAAGAAAAAACTAAACTTGATAATATGAAAGAACAGTATATTAATAAGGGTAAATTAAAATTAAAAGAAATTGATGAAAAATATTTTAATAATACTAAAAAAATAGATTCTAATGCATAATTTAAAAATATTTATTTAACAAGTGTCAAACTTTCGGTTAATATTTTTAAATTTAAGTTATGTATTTTTAAAGTAAACGAAACTATTGACAAATGGAATAAAAAAGCATTATAATGAATATGATAATGCTGAATAGCTTATTTTCAGTTATGATAAAAGAGGTTTTACCATTCCGCTTAAAAATGGGCATATAAAGAGGTTTTACTATTCCAGTAAAAAAAAATAGGTATATAAAGAGGTTTTACCATTCCACTTAAAAATGGGTATAAAAGAGATGGTAAGGGAAACTTTACCATCTAATTTTTATTTTTGTAGCGAAAAATGAAAGAAAATAAGCTAAGATGGTATATAGTGGATAAAGAATATGTAAATTATTTAAGACAATTTGATTCTAGGGTAGAAAATATTAATTATAGTGACAAATTAAAGTCCTATATAGGAATATTAATAAAAATAGTTAATAGTTAAAGGTATTAAAAAATGCGAACGAATACTGAAGGATATGATGATAAAAATGAAGAGGATTATGAAAATGTTGAGTATAATTATAATTGTTTTATTAATTTTATTTTGTATAAGATTATATATAGATCATAATTTAATAAAAACGACTTCGTATGAAATTGCTTCAGAGAAAATACCAGAATCATTTAATAATTTTAAGATTGTACAATTATCAGACTTGCATAGTAAAGATTTTGGAAATCGACTATTTAATAAAATTGATGAAGAATCTCCAAATATTATTGTTTTAACGGGGGATATGGTTAGTGCAAATGAAACAGAGTACCATGTTTTTTTAGATGTTGCTAAAAAATTAGCTGAAAAATATGATGTATATTATATAAAAGGAAATCATGAAGGTGAATTATCTGCAAATAACTACAAAGTAATAGAAGATGCATTAAATATATATGGTATTAAAATATTAGATAATGAAAAAGTAAAAATAGAGTATAGTGGAGATTATATTAATTTATATGGAATGTGGGTAAATCAGAGGTATTATTCTAGAGCTAACATAGATAAAGAATATGTCGTGAAAGAAGAGACTGTAAAAAAACTTTTAGGAGATATTAATCCAAATGAATATAATATTTTGCTTATGCATAATCCATTATATTTTGAAGAATATGTAAATTGGGGAGCAGATTTAGTATTATCTGGTCATGTACATGGAGGATTAATAAGATTGCCTTTTGTTGGAGGTGTTTTTTCTCCTGAAAGGAAATTGTTTCCCAAATATTGTTATGGTCGATATGATAAAAATAATACTACAATGATAATCAGTAGTGGTTTGAGTAGAGGTGCTACAGGATTTAGATTGTTTAATAGGCCTGAAATAGTATCAATCACACTAAAAAATAAAAGGAAGTAGAGTTTTTTTATGAATAATGGAAAAAAGGTAGCTTTTTATACTTTACGGTTGCAAAGTAAATACGTATGAAACTAATTTGATGATACAATTATTTAAAGATGCTAATTATCAAGTTGTAGATTTTGAAGAATTAGCAGATGTATATGTTGTAAACACTTGCACAGTAACAAATATGAGTGAAAGAAAATCTAGACAAATTTTAAGAAGAGCAAAAGAAATTAATCCAAATAGTATTTTATGTGTTGTTGGCTGTTATGTTCAAGTCGCTGAAAAAGAACTTATGAAAATGCCTGAAATAGATATACTACTTGGTACAAATGATAGAAAATATATAGTTAAATATGTTGAAGAATTTAATCAAAATAGGTTAGCAGTTGTTAATGATATTATGAAAAAACAAGAATATGTAGAATGGGGAAAAACTGCATATACCACTAGAGAAAGAGCTGAAATAAAAATTCAAGATGGTTGTGATAGATTTTGTACATATTGTATTATACCTTATGCTAGAGGTCCTATTAGAAGTAGAGATATAAATGATATTTATAATGAAATTGTTGAGGTAGCTAAAGCTGGAATAAAAGAAGTGGTTATAACAGGAATCCATATTTCATCTTATGGAAGAGATTTAAAAACAGGAATTTCACTAATTGATGTTTTAGAAAAAATTAATTCAATAAATTCTATTGAAAGAATTAGACTAGGTTCACTTGAACCATTGATTATAACAGAAGATTTCGTTTCTAGATTAAAAAAATTAAATAAAGTTTGTAATCATTTTCATTTATCTCTTCAGAGTGGCTGTGATGAAACACTTCAAAGAATGAATAGAAGATATACAACTGAAGAATTTAAAAAAATAGTTAAATTATTAAGAGACAACATAAAAGATGTTGCACTTACAACAGATATAATAGTTGGATTTCCACGGAGAAACAGACGAAGAATTTAATAAAACATATAATTTTTTAAAAGAAATTAATTTTTCAAAAATGCATATATTTAAATATTCTCCAAGAAAAGGTACAAAAGCAGCCAGTTTTCCAAATCAAATTGATGGGAAAGTTAAAATTGAAAGAAGTAATTGCTTGATTAATATGTCTAATGAAAATGAAAAAAATTTTGCAAGTAAATATATTGGAAAAGAAATAGATGTTTTATTTGAAAATGAAGAAGAAGGTCATACAACAAATTATATAAAAGTAGTTGATAAAGAGAAAAAACAAAAGGCTGGAATTATTGTTAGTGTCGTTCCAAAAGGCTTTGAAGATGAATATTTATACATTTCTTAAGACTTAATTCAAGGCTATCATTTGAATGTGATTTGTTTTTTGCAAAAATTATTGAATTACACATAAACAATATAGTAGAATCAATTACTGCTAATAAGTATTTAATTCAGAAAATCAAATAAAGGGGGGTATATGTAGGTAATGTATACTAATAATGAAAAAGACAATGAGATTTTAAATGATTCAGTAGAAACATCTATGGAAAATAATGAAAATACAATAAATATTGAAAGTGATTCGCAAAACCCTAACGATTCAGATAATGATTTATCAAGTGATGATTTTGATAATATGGATGGTAAAAAACCTTTAATTATTACTTTTTCAATAGTAATTATAATTCTTGTTATTACTGGTGCAGGTGCTATTTTTGGTAATAGCACAGGGAAAAAGTTTGTTAATTTATTAACAAAAAATCAAAAAATAGTTGAGGTCTTAAATACAGATGATAGAAATAGTCAAGTTAATTCAAAAATAAAAATTGATATTGATAATATATTTAAATCTTTCGGTGGTCAAGCTACAGGTTTGGGTGTATTAAAAATAGACACAGTTGATATTGTAAAAAATGATGATTATTCTGTTTCAAGTGTTGTAAGTTTAGATAGCTTAAAAGATAATAACATAGAATTTCAAATAGTTAAGACAGATAATATAGTTGGATTAAATATTCCACAGCTTACAGAAAAATTTATTGGTGTTGATATAGAAGACATTGATGGCTTAATAAACAATTTAAAGAAAATTGGATTAATAGATGCAGACGTTAAGAAAGAAAAGTATGATAAAAATCAGAGAGACGAATTGCGTGAAATTCTTGAAAAATATTTAGATGTAATTTCTAAAAATATTGGAGATTTCATAGAAAAAGAATCAAATGTAGAAGTGTTTGCTAATGGAAAAACTGATGAAGCAAAAGAGTATAAATTTATTTTAAATGGTGAGTCATTAGTTAAAATAGGAGTAATTGTTGAAAAAGAACTATTAAAAAGTAAATCTGATATAAAAAAACTTGTAGAATTTGGCTTTATAGATAATGCAGATGAATTTATTGAAAAATTAAAAGAAAACATTGAGTATAACGAAAAAGTAATTAAAGAACAAGATTATAATTCGATATATGATGGAGAAATAATTATTAAAGTTTATGAAAAAGATCGAAAGAATATAGCAACAGTTTTAGAATTTAATAATATGACTCTTGGTTTTTACGTTTTTGAAAATTCAAAGGATAATTATGAATTGGTGTTAATGGCAACTTCTGGTTCAAATGAAATCGTTCTTTCTTGGACAATGGAGAAAAATAATGTTATAACGAATTCTAATATTAATTTAAAAATGAATTATGACGGCAAAACCTATGATGTAAAATTATGTGATATTGAAGTAAAAGAACTTAGATCAATTAAAGATGAAATAATTACTATATCTAAAGATAATGTTTTATTATTAAATAGTGCGACGAAAAAAGATTTAGAAGAATTTTATGAAGATGTAAAAGACAATTTAGAAGAATTTTTAGAGCAAATAATGGTTTCGTCAACCTCTAATTAATATGATATGATGTTTTTAATCGATGAAAATATTGTGAATTTTGTTATTAATATATTGACTTTTTGAACATAATTTTATATATTAAATTAGCACTCTAAAATATAGAGTGCTAATTCTTTTTAGGAGGTCTTATTTATGATTAAACCATTAATGGATAAAGTTGTATTAAAAATGGTAGAAGCAGAAGAAACTACGAAGAGTGGAATTGTTTTAGCAGGGGCTGCAAAAGAAAAGCCTCAAGTAGCTGAGGTTATTGCTGTTGGTCCTGGAGTAACAGTTGATGGAAAGGAAACTAAGATGTATGTGAAAAAAGGCGACAAAGTAATATTTCAAAAGTATGCAGGTACAGAAGTTAAATATGCAGGAGATGAGTATACTATAGTAAATCAAGGTGACATATTGGCTATAGTAGAATAGTTATGCATAAAGGTTAAGCAATAATGAATAAAAAATATAGGTTTTAGATTTAATAATATTTAGAAAGGATGATAATTAATGAGTAAAGAAATTTTATATGGCGAAGATGCCAGAAAAGCTTTAGAAAAAGGAGTTAATCAACTAGCTGATACAGTTAAAGTTACACTTGGACCTAAAGGAAGAAATGTTGTATTAGATAAAAAATTTGGTGCACCTTTAATTACAAATGATGGTGTAACTATTGCAAAAGAAATTGAGCTTGATGATCCTTTTGAAAATATGGGTGCACAGCTTGTTAAAGAAGTTTCAACTAAAACAAATGATGTAGCTGGAGATGGAACTACAACAGCAACAGTTTTAGCACAAGCTATGATACATGAAGGAATTAAAAATGTTGCTGCAGGAGCTAATCCTATGGTTATGAGAAAAGGTATGAGTAAAGCTATTGATGTTGCAGTTGAAGAAATAAAAAAGAATAGTACAAAAGTAAATGGAAAAGATGATATTGCTAGAGTTGCTTCAATATCTGCAAATGATGAAATGATTGGTGGGCTTATTGCAGATGCAATGGAAAAAGTTTCAAATGACGGAGTTATTACCGTTGAAGAATCTAAAACAATGGGAACTAATTTAACCGTTGTAGAAGGAATGCAATTTGATAAAGGTTATATATCACCATATATGGTTACAGATACAGATAAAATGGAAGCTATTATGGATGATCCATATATACTTATCACAGATAAAAAGATATCAAATATTCAAGAAATTTTACCAATACTTGAAAAGATCGTTGGTCAAGGCAAAAAGTTTGTTATAATTGCTGATGATGTTGATGGGGATGCATTAACTACTCTTGTATTGAATAAATTAAGAGGTACATTTAGCTGTGTAGCTGTAAAAGCTCCAGGTTTTGGAGATAAAAGAAAAGAGATGCTTAGAGATATTGCAATTTTGACAGGAGGAGAAGTTATAACTGATGAATTAGGTTTAGACCTAAAAGAAGTTGAATTAAATCAACTTGGTAAAGCAAGACAAGTTAAAGTTCAAAAAGATACAACAATAATTGTTGATGGTGCTGGTGATAAACAAGCATTAGCTGATAGAGTTAGTCAGATTAGAAGTGAGCTTTCTAGAACTGAATCTGATTATGATAAAGAAAAATTACAAGAGAGACTTGCTAAACTTGCTGGTGGAGTTGCTGTTATTGAAGTTGGTGCAGCAACAGAAGTTGAGATGAAAGAAAAGAAATTAAGAATTGAAGATGCTTTATCTGCTACAAAAGCTGCTGTTGAAGAGGGTATTGTTGCAGGTGGAGGAACTGCTTATGTTAATGCAATTCCAGCCGTTGAAAAATTGTTAGATAATACAGAAGGCGACGAAAAAACTGGTGTTAAAACAGTGCTTAAAGCTTTGGAAGAACCAATTAAGCAAATTGCATTTAATGCAGGCTTGGAAGGAAGTATTATTTTAGATAAAGTTAAAGGAAGTAAAATTGGAATTGGATTTGATGCTTTAAATGAAAAGTATGTTGATATGAAAAAAGAAGGAATTATTGATCCAACAAAAGTTACAAGAAGTGCACTTCAAAATGCTGCAAGTATTGCTTCGATGGTGCTTACAACTGAAAGTGTAGTTGCAGATAAGAAAGAAAAAGATTG
>CAYNYD010000049.1:0-8590 GCA_964401375.1 uncultured Eubacteriales bacterium
ATTTATTGTTAATTCAAAAAATCTGAAAATTAAATCATTACTATCTGGAAAATGAAGTAAATCTTTTAAAACTTCGACATTTTTTTGTAGAGAAAAATCTATTTGATTATTTTTATTATATTTATTAGGTACAGGATTAGTTGCAGTGGCAATTTGAAAAGAGCTATGTTCTTTAGGTGTAAATTTAAAAAAACTCATATCTACAATCATTCCTCCAATGATACAAAATAGGTTAGAAAAATTTTAAATTATTTTTCAACCTTAAATTAAACTTTACTTATTATATTTTGAACTAAAAACGGGAAAATATGCAAAGAAAAAAATCAAGTTTTTAAAAAGATGTTGCAATAAATTTAAAGTTTGTATACAATAAAGTTATTATTTAAAGATTTGTAAGGAGGTTTTGTCATGAATCCATATGATAAAGTTCATGAATTAGTCAGAGCAATTAAAGAAAGTAAAGAAGTTAAAGAATATTTAGAATTGAAAGAAGAATTATATAAAGATGCTAAAAATAAAGAAATGATTAAGGATTTTAGAGAAAAACAAGTTGAAGTTCAAACATTATTAATGCAAGGAAAAGATGCTGATAACGAAAAAATGGAAAAGTTGCAATCTTTGTATCAAATTCTTGCTTCAGATGCTAAGATTAAAGAATTTTTTGACAAGGAAGTGCAATTCGATGTTATGTTATCTGATATATATAAAATAATAGGTGAAGGCTTAAAAGAC
Source organism: uncultured Eubacteriales bacterium (assembly GCA_964401375.1). Lineage (GTDB taxonomy): Bacteria > Bacillota > Clostridia > TANB77 > UBA1234 > UBA1234. Next base: position 733 of record CAYNYD010000049.1, read on the forward strand.
ATTATAGAATAATATCTTTAGGAGGTACAAATGAGAGTTTTAATAAAAAATGGTTATATTGTTTCAATGGTATCTGATATAAAAAAAGCAGATATTTTGATTGAAGATGATAGAATACAAAAAATTGGAATAATTAATGAAGAAGTAGATAAAATAATTGATGCAAGTAATATGGCTGTTATGCCAGGCTTAATTAATGCACATACTCATTTAACAATGTCATTATTTAGAGGTTACTCAGATGAATTAGAACTTATGGACTGGCTTACAGAAATGTGGAAAGTTGAAGATAGAATAAAAAAAGATGATGCATATTATGCTTCTATGTTATCTGGAATTGAAATGATAAAGAGTGGTACAACTACGTTTAATGATCATTATTTTTTTGAAGAACAAACTGCAAGAATGGCCGAAGAATTAGGAATGAGAGCAATTCTTTCTAGATGTATAATTGGGGAAGGGGAAGAAGCTCAAGTAAGACTTAATGAGGCAGAAGATTTATATAATGAATGGCACAACAAATGTGATGGAAGGATTAAAGTATGTATAGGAATTCATGCACCATATACTTGTCCACCAGATACCATTAAGAAAAGTGTTGAACTTGCAGATAGGCTTGGAACACCTATACATATTCATTATTTGGAAACTAAAGATGAAATAGATAAAGTATATAATCAATATGAAACTACAGTAACAGATTATTTAAAAAATTTAAATGTATTTAATTATCATGTTATTTTAGCACATGGAGTTCATGTAAATGATAGAGACATAGATGTACTTAAAAATATAAGTGGGGGTATAGTACATAATCCTATTAGTAATATGAAATTAGGAAGTGGATTTGCTCCAGTAAAGCAAATGAGAGAAGCAGGCATTAATGTTGCACTTGGAACTGATGGACAAGGTAGCACTAATACATTAGATATGTTTGAAGAAATTAAACTTGCTGCATATTTACAAAAAGGTATGTATTTAAGTAGCACTGCAATTTCAGCTAAAGATGTTCTTCAAATGGCAACAATTGAAGGAGCTAGAGTTTTGGGTATTGATAGTGAAGTGGGTTCTTTAGAAGTTGGAAAGAAAGCAGATATTATTTTAATAGATTTAAATAAACCACATTTAAATCCTAAACATGACATTTATTCACTTCTTGCATATTCAGTAAATGGTGCAGATGTTGATACAACAATTATTGATGGCAAAGTTGTGATGGAGAATAGAAACATACAAAATATAGATGAAAAAGAAATTTATACAAAAGTTGAAACAATTAAAAATAGGTTATTCTGAGAAAGAAATCACATTTTTAGCAGTTATAAATTCTGCAAAAATGTGATTTTTATTTCAAAAAAGTATGTAAAAGTGTGATTTAATGATATAATTTATATATAGAAATGTATAATATAAGAAGGTGATACTTATGGATAGGTTTATTATGAATGATTTAATTAAATGGAAAAATAGTAAAAAAAGGAAACCACTAATTTTAAAAGGAGCTAGACAGGTAGGAAAAACATATATTTTAAATAAGTTTGGTAAAGAAAATTACAATAGTGTAGCATATTTTAATTTTGATCATGATAAAAATTTATATAATTTATTTGAAAATACTAAAGACCCAAAGCGAATTCTTGAATTGCTAAGTTTTATACATGGGGAAGCTATAAAACCAGAAAAGACTTTAATTTTTTTTGATGAAATCCAAGAATGTCCTGATGCATTAAATTCACTTAAATATTTTAATGAAGAAGCTAACGAATATCATATTGTATGTGCAGGTAGCTTACTTGGCATAAGATTATCTCACACATCTTTCCCTGTTGGTAAAGTTGAATTTTTAGAGTTATATCCAATGACATTCAGCGAATTTTTACTTGCAGATGGAAAAGAAAATTTAGTTAATTATATGAAATCAATTAATAAAATAGAAAAAATTCCAGATATATTTTTTAAGCAGTTAGAAGAAACATTAAAGACATATTTTATTATTGGTGGAATGCCAGAAGTAGTTGACTCTTGGATATCTGATAAAGACATAAAGCAAGTTAATAATATACAAGATAATATTTTAAAATCATATGAAAGTGATTTTTCTAAGCATGTTCGAAATCATGAAGCAAATAAAATATCTTTAATATGGAATGGAATTCCTTCTCAATTAGCAAAAGAAAATAGAAAATTTTTATATCAAACAGTAAAAGAACGGAGCTCGTGCAAGAGAATACGAAAGTGCACTTAATTGGCTTAATGATGCAAATTTGATTGATAAAGTATATCTTGTTACAAAAACTGATTTTCCTCTAAAAGCTTATTATGATTTAAATTCTTTTAAAATATATATGTGTGATGTTGGGTTGCTTCGAAGAATGGCAGGATTAGATAGTAATATTATTATTGAAGGTAATAAATTATTCGAAGAATTTAAAGGTGCATTTACAGAAAATTTTGTTTTAAATATGCTTAAAACTATATTAGATGTAACACCTAATTATTATACCTTTGATAGAAAAGAAATAGATTTTATTATTCAATTGAAAAATCAAATAATACCAATAGAAGTTAAATCTAATTTATCAACAAATAATACAAGTTTAACTAAATATAATGAAAAATATAATAATGAAATATCAATAAGGTTTTCATTAAATAATTTAGATAAGAATGGTAAAGTATTAAATATTCCTTTATTTTTAATTGAATATATGAACACATTTATTGATAAATTTTTAAAATAATAGGCAGATATGAAAACAGAGTGTTTTATTTTTAAGACACTCTGTTTATGTATGAAGATATAAAAATTTTATCTTCCAAGTTTGTAACCAAAATCTAAAATTTCACTAAAGAAATTTCCCCATTTTTTCTTTTCAACTTTTTCCTTTGTAACTAAATTTATTTCTCCAATTAATTCATCATTTAAATAGCATTTTTGAATACCGACCGGCTCTAAATAATCCAATGGAGCATTTATATTTTCGTTTAAAATTATTTCAGTTGTAACATTTTTTTCATCACCTTTATTTAAAAGAGCTGTTAAATTTTTCTCAGCAATTAAATCCACACTTTTAACTTTTGCTTTATTTATATCAATGCTTGTTACAACATCTCCTTTTTTTACAATAACTTTATTACTAAAATTTGCGAATCCATAATCAAGAAGTTTTTTTGCATCATCAAATCTTTTTTGACTTGTTGGGCCTTTTAAAACTACTGCAATTAATTTAAAATCATTTCTAGTTGCTGTTGCAGAAAGGTTAAACATAGCAAGAGATGTTGAGCCAGTTTTAAGTCCAGTACAGCCAGAATAAAATCTTACAAGTTTATTTGTATTTACTAATTGTGATTTTCCATCTCTTAAAGTATCCATCCATATTGTACTATAGTTATGTATTTTTGGATGATTTTTACTTAACTCTCTACTCATAATAGCAATATCATAAGCAGAAGTTAGATGCCCATCTTCATCAATTCCATGACAATTCTTAAATGTGGTATCATTCATTCCAAGTTCCTTTGCTTTATCATTCATTTTTTGAACAAATGCTTCTTCACTGCCTCCAATAAATTCTGACATTGCCACACAGCAATCATTTGCACTTACAACAGAAATTGCCTTAATCATTTCATCAACAGTTAATTCTTCTGTTTCATTTAACCATATTTGAGATCCACCCATTTCTCTGGCTTTAGTGCTACATGGAACTTTATCATTTAAATTAATATCACCTCTATCTAAAGCTTCCATTATCAAAAGAAGTGTCATTACCTTCGTAACACTTGCAGGTCTTAATTTTTCATGTTCATTTTTAGTATATAAAATTGTACCTGTTTCTTCATCCATAAGTAGTGCAGCCTCAGAATCTAATTCTAATTCGACTTTATTTTGAATTTGATTAAATGTTTCAACTAAATCATTTGACCAAACTGGGATATCTTCTACTGTTGCACAAGAAATAGAAAATGATGTAAAAATTAAACAAACGCATACTATGAGTGCAAAATATTTTTTCATATTGATTCACCTCTTGAAAAATATATATGTTTATATACAAAAAATTATTATATTTTTTATGCAAAATATTTCCTAAAAAACCAGTTAAATACAGATATTGCGACATATTATTACATAAATGTTACAAAAAAATTACATTTAGATTAAATGTATCAAAATTCTTGAATACAAAATATAAAGGTGTTAAACTTATAGATAAGTAAAACTATGGGATAGAGGAGAGGATTATATTATGATAGGACCAATGAAAAAGAAAGTTGTTGCTTCTATTGCTTTAACGGCTGTTGTTATGATTGTAATTTTTAGTATTATTATGGCAGTATTTGCTTTCTCTACAAACAAGACTATTAATAATTTACAAGAGAAAAAAGCAGATGCGAAAGCTTATGTTTTTACTAAAGACTTGTTAGCTGGTAATCGAATTACCAAAGACGATATTACACTTGTTGAAGCGAGAAATGAAAGTGTGGCTAGCGATTCATATATCGAAGGTGAGGAGAGCCAAATTGTAGGTAGAAGATTAAAAATTAATGCTAGAAAAAATATGATTGTTACAAATTCTGTATTGTTTGAAAAAGATGAAGAAGCAAACATTGATACAAGACTTCAAGAATTTAATATGATTGTGTTGCCTAGTGATTTAGATGAGGGCGATTATATAGATGTAAGAATTTTATTCCCAACTGGAGAAGATTATTCAGTATTAGTTGGAAAGAGAGTTGAAGCATTTGGTGCTCTTGGTGCACAAAGTAATACAATTTTCTTAAGACTAGGTGAAGAAGAAATAGTTAGAATGGGTAGTGCTATTATTGAATCATATATCAGAGACGGAGTTAAATTATATGCTAACAAATATGTTGATCCTGCTAATCAGTTATTTGAAACGAAACATGTTGATTTAGTAGCTGAATATGAGCGTGTAAGATATAAAGAAGACGATGTTGAGGATGTTCAAACAACTATAAATGAGTCTGGCGAAATTGTAACTATTGAACCAGAAAAAATTGAAAAAACTCCTGATGAAATTGCAGCAGAACTTAATGTAAGCATTGAGGACATTAATAACATTATTGAAGCTGTAAAAAATAATGATAATTCTAAGTTAGCTTTGTATAAAGATATTGAAATTACATATAAAAAGACAGATTTAGGTACAGGGTTTGTTGCAAATTATCCAGTAAAACCAGAAGTCGCAAAATTAATTCAAAACAATCCAAATATTTTGGAATTAATAAGGGCAAAATACAATATAGCTGAACTTGAATTAGAAAGAGATACTTTACCAGATACTACTTTAGAAATATATGATGAAGAGAAAAACGAAACTACAATAAATGATGACTATTTGAAGAGCATTAAAGATAAGTTAGACACAGAAATTGAATCTCAAAGAAATGAAAGACAAGAATATTTATTGAATTTAATAGCAGATCAAAAAAATGAAAATAAGTAAATAGAAGGAGGCTTTATATAAATGAAATGTGTAGGATTTGTGGGTAACATAGACAAAACAGAATTAGTAATGTATGTTGCAAAGATGTTGTCTACATTAGGGAAAAAAACTGTGTATATTGATGCAACAACAGAACAAAAAACCAGATACATTATACCAACTATAGGAGATACAAATGAAGATAATCAATATGTTGTACAGCATGATGGCGTTGATTTCGCCATCGGCTTTACAAACATGCTAGAACTAAAAAAATATTTTTTATCAAAAGGCGAAGACTTCACAGAATTTGAATATGTATTAGTTAACACAGATAACACAGATATGTGTGATGAATATGATTTAAAAAATGCTAATGAATTGTTTTTTGTATCTTCATATGATAAATTTCACATAGTAAAAGGTATTGAATTATTAAAGTATATGTGTGCTATGAAAAGAAAAACTGATACTGAAGCACAGGTGGTTTTAACTAAAATTTTATACTTCAGTGAAGTTAATACTGCTGATAGTAAATATATCGATATATTATCACAAAATTTACCATTACTTTGGAAACATGATCCTATAAATTTTCCATATGATCAAGGCGATTTGTCTGTTAATATTCAAAATCAATACAATTCAAAAATTGATGTAAGGTTTTTAACGTCAGGATATAAAGAAGGAATTATTACTACTGTTTCATGCATTACAGGTGATGATAAAGGAACATTAAAGAAAGTACTAAAAAATGTTGAAAAAACAGCAAAATTTTCTGTATAAAAAAGGAGGAGAAATTTAAAATGCCAATAGTATCATTTTGGAATCCAGTAGAATCATCTCAAGCATTTACAACATCATCCATTTCTGCAGTTGCTGCAATGCTTCCTACTAGATGTAAATATAGGACCTTGATTACTCAAACGCATTATTCGGATTTATCACTTGAATCAGCTTTCTTCAATATGGATAAAATGGGAAGCAAAGGAACTTTAGATATTGCTGATACAGGTGTTGATGCGCTTGATAGATTGCTTAGAAGTAACAAGTTAACACCAGAAAGTATTGCAAATTATGCTAATCCAATATATAAAGGTGAACGATTAGAATTATTATATGGAACTTTTAAAAATGATTTAGATTCATATTCAAGAATATTAGAAACATTTCCAATAATAATTGATTATGCAAATCAATTTTATGATATTGTATTAGTTGATTTGAATAAAGGTGATAGGTCTCAAGAGGTTAATAAAATTCTTCAGAAATCAGATTTAATTGTTTTAACTATGAGTCAAAGTATGTTAGTTTTGAAAAAATCATTTAAAGCTATGGATACTATGAAAATCTTGCAAGAAAAACCAATTCTTCCTGTTATAGGGAAATATGATAGATTTTCTAAATTTGCAGATAAGAATATAACAAGATTATTTAATTATAAAAAGAAACTATATACTATTCCATACAATACTCAATTTTTTGATGCTTGCAATGATGGTAATTTGCCATCGTTTATATCAACTAATATTAAAGCAGATCCTTCAGATAGAAATGGTTTCTTTATCAGTGAGACTAGTAAAATAGCTGATGCATTGCTTAGTAGTTTAGATTCTAAATTAGTTGATAGATAGACCTTTAAGAAAGGTGGTTAAATCGTATGTTTTTAAACTATGCAATTATATTTTTACTTATTTGCGCAGTAGTCGCTTTTATCGTATATATATTTACAAAAAATGATAATAATAGTGTCGTTAAATTAAATAAAGATGGAAGAACATACACTATTGAACAAATGACTAAATTTATAAAAATACGTATGGATGAGATTACAAGGACTAATTTATATGATATAGGTCTTTCAGAAGAAGAATTAAGAAGAAGGAAAGGCAAAAAATACGAATTGAAAAAAGCCCTTAAAGGGTGTACATATGGTGATGTAAACGATAAAAAGTATGTTAAAGAATTAATTTTCGATTTACTTCATAGAGAATATGGTGTAAATCAAGTTAATATAACTTCGGCTATTGATTTTGATAATGTAGAAAAACTTACTTCAATAGATAAGTTTGACATACTTATATATATGTATAAACAAAAGTATGGATACAATGCTTTAGGCGAGCTTATAAAGAAATATAATTTAGATGATATTAAAACCGTATATGGAGCTTCAACGCCATCTTATGTAATTACTCCTGAAGAAATTGATTCTATATTTGAGCAAGAATATGATTATTTGTCATTTGAAGATAGGTTAAATATTTTATCTCAAAGAATTTATCAAAACTATAAAGGATTTAGTGTAGTTGATGAAATTAGGGATATGAATATAGATGGTGTATCAGGTGGCGTATCTGGTCTTCCAGAATCATTTATGTATCAAGTTGCACAACTTGGTGATTATA
>CAYNYD010000050.1:0-8103 GCA_964401375.1 uncultured Eubacteriales bacterium
GGTTGCGGGGGATAGACTCGAACTATCGACCTTCGGGTTATGAGCCCGACGAGCTGCCAACTGCTCCACCCCGCGATATTTAACTAAAATAAATTATACTCACCTCTATTGATTTTGTCAAGCAATTTTTATAAATTAAATATACGAGTATGTATTAAATATATGAGCACGTGTCAAGTAAATGTAGGCAATTTTTGTATTAAACCTAAATTGTTAGACAAATTCGTTTAATAATCTAGGTTCATTTCATTTTTATTTCTACTTACATTAATTTGGTACACTTATAATATATGATTCAAAATATATAAATGTGTAACCAAATATTTTAATTTAAGAGCATTTTATAACATTAAATCCAGCTTTCTTATCCAATACTTCAACGTTTTCAAAAATACCACTTAAATATTTTATTGTACTTGGTGCACCGTGTTTTTTATTAATAACCAAGTACAATATCCCACCATTATTCAAATGCTCTTTTGCTTCTTTATACATATTATAAATTACAGCTTTTCCTGCTCTTATAGGTGGATTAGTAATAATTGTATCAAATTTATTTTTTATATTTTCAAAGCCATCAGATTCAATAACCTCAACATTTTTCAGATGATTTCTTTCAACATTTCTTTTTGCTAAATCAAGTGCTCTATTATTTACATCACACATAACTATTTTACTTGATTTTGTGCATTTTGCAACAACTATACCAATCACTCCATACCCACAGCCCAAATCTAAAACGTTTCCATTAACTTGATCTATTATTGTTCTAAGCATAAAATCTGTTGCAAAGTCAATATGTCCTTTTGAGAATACACCATTATCACTAATAAAGCTGAATTTTTCGTCTTTTATTTTATATTCAATTATTCTTTCTTCGGATGCAGATGTAGGATTACTAGAATAATAATGTTCCATATTTTTCCCCTCTTATAATATTATTTATTGATTTCAAAGTATACTATAAATTTGGTTAACTTTCAATACTTGCTATAAATAAATTCATCATATAAATTATTAATAATTTTGTATGGTTATACATTATTTAAATGCAGAATTACAACTACTTTTATCTGCTCATTCTTTTATAATATTTTCTAAACGATATATAATATTTCTAAACCCCAACTAAATATCCTATAAAATTAACTCCCATACATAACACAATTCCACAAACAGTTGGCAAAGCCATTGCTAATGCAGTCCATTTCCAGCTACCAGTTTCTTTTTTTATCGTTAAACAAGTAGTAGAACATGGCCAATGCATTAATGAAAATATTATTGTACAAATTGCAGTAACCCAAGTCCAACCATTTTCAATTAAAATACTTCTCATAGCACTTATTTCTCCAACTTCAATTAATTTTCCTGTAGACAAATATGTCATAAGAATTATAGGAAATACAATTTCATTCGCTGGAAAGCCCAATATAAATGCCATCAAAATAACACCATCTAACCCCATTAATCTAGCAAATGGATCTAAAAAATTTGTGCAATAATTTAAAATACTTACACCTGCTATATTTACATTAGCAAAAATCCATATAATTAACCCAGCAGGTGCAGCAACCATTATTGCTCTACCTAATACAAAAAATGTTCTATCAAATAAAGACCTTACTATTACCTTACCCCATTGAGGAGTTCTATATGGTGGTAATTCCAAAGTAAAAGAAGATGGTTTGCCCTTCAAAAAAGTTTTAGATAAAAAATTAGAAAAAATAAATGTTGCTCCTATGCCCACTAATATTACAACAGTCAGAATTAGTACACCAGTAATAGAACCTCCAATTCCAGTCATTCCAAATACAAAAAACATACTAATAATTGAAATTATAGTTGGAAATCTTCCATTACAAGGTACAAAATTATTTGTTAAAATTGCAATCAGTCTTTCTCTAGGCGAATCTATAATTCTACAACCTGTTACTCCACACGCATTGCACCCAAAACCCATACACATAGTTAAAGCTTGTTTGCCACAAGCTTTACATTTTTTAAATGCATTATCCAAGTTAAATGCAATTCTAGGCAAATATCCCAAATCTTCAAGTATCGTAAATAATGGGAAGAAAATAGCCATAGGTGGAAGCATAACCGATATAACCCATGTCAAAACTCTATAAACTCCATTCATCAAAAGATCTATTAATTTTGATGGAAGATTAATATTAACAAAAAAATTAGTTATAATATTTCCAAGCCATTCAAAAAAATTAAACAATAAATTTGAAGGATAATTTGCACCTGAAATAGTAATCCAGAAAATTATTACTAAAAGCAATATCATTATTGGAATACCTGTAACTTTATTAGTTAAAATTTTATCTATTTTTCTATCCCTTTTTGCATAATCTTTTTTCTCAAAAGTAACATACTTTGCACATAATTCTTCAGCTCTAATTACAAAGCCCTCCGTTTTTTCATCTGAAATGCTTGTAAGTAATTCATTTGGATTTTTTCTATTTTCAATAATACATACATCTTCAATTGTCTTAAGCAAATCATTCAATCCAATCTTACTTCTAGCTGCCATTCCAATTACAGGAACTTTAAGTTCTGCTGAAAGTCCTTCCAAATCTATTTTTATTTTTTTCTTTTTTGCTTCGTCCATCAAGTTTACACATATAATAACATTTTTACAAACTGCCAACACTTGAAGTGCTAAATTTAAATTTCTTTCTAAACACACAGCATCGCATACAACAACTGCTACATCATATTCTCTATAACAAATAAAATCTTGAACAACCTCTTCTTCTTTTGAATGTGGTATTAATGAATATGTACCCGGTAAATCATATATTTCATAATTTTGATTATTATACTCATATTTACCCATACTGCTTTCAACAGTCTTACCGTGGCCAATTCCCAGTATGTTGATTCATTCCAGTTAAACTGTTGAAAACCGTACTTTTTCCAACATTAGGATTACCTAATAAAGCAATTTTTTTAATATTGTTATCCAACTGTTATTACCCCTCTCAATAATATTCTACCTCTATTTCTGAGGCATCTTCATTACGAATTGCAATGACAGCACCCCTTATAATATAAGCCTTTGGATTTTTCATTGGGCTTATTAAAACGCATTCTATTCTTGTTCCTGGAATTAGCCCTATATCTAATAACCTTCTCGAAATATCTGATTTATTTGATATTTTAATTACACGAGCCGTCTCTCCCAATTTAAGATCGCTTAATTTCATCAATCTTCTCCTCTCTTTTGTAAATACTATTAAAATATATGTAATAAATCAGTTAAGTGTTACATTGAAAATAGTCTGCAACACTCATTACCCTTATATTATTAAATAACTCTGATTTTTTATATTTTTGATTTACTTTTATATTCTTTTGGTATAAAATAACTTTGTATAAAAAAATATGAAAGGAAATAAAAATGATTGAACTATATTCTAATTCAACTGATGAGACTAAAGTTTTTGGTAAATCATTAGCTCCCTATTTAAAATCAGGTGATACAATTGTTTTAACTGGTGATTTAGGTGCTGGAAAAACAATGTTTGTTTCAGGGTTGCTAAGTTATTGGAATAAAGAAAATGAAGTGGCCAGCCCAACTTTTACTATCATCAATGAATATGATTTAACGAAAGATTTGAAATTATTTCATTTTGATGTATATAGATTTGATTTTGAAGATGAATTTTTAGCAATTGGTGGAGAAGAATTTTTTGATAAAGGAATATGTTTAATTGAATGGGGAGAAAAAATTCAAAATTATCTTCCAAAGCAATATATCAAAATATTAATCACCAAAGATAATGAAAATGTCAATAAAAGAATTATACAAATAATTCCAATCGGAGAAAAATACGAAAAATTGTTATCGGAGGTGTACCATAAATGAAAATACTAGCATTAGATACTTCTGGATTTAATTGTAGTGTTGCAATATTAGACGAAAACAAAGTAATAGCAAATTTCAATTTAAATAATGGAATTACACATTCTCAAACACTAGTGCCATTAGTAGATGAAGTATGCAAATTTTCTAACTTAACATTAAATGATATAGATATTTTTTCGTGCAGTATTGGACCCGGCTCGTTTACAGGGCTTAGAATAGGTATTGCAACAATAAAAGGTTTTGCTTTAAGCTTAAATAAAAAAATCATATCAGTACCTACATTAGAAGCTCTAGCATATAATGTTCCATTTTTTGATGGTATTGTTTGTACAGTTCTAGATGCAAAAAATGATAATGTTTATTCTGCATTATATAAAATTAATAATAAACCTGAAATGATTGGAGATTATATTACCAATGATGTAAATTATTTAATTAGCGAATTAAAAAAGTATAATTCAAAAATACTATTTATTGGGGATGGGGCCATTTCTTTTAAAGAAAAATTCATTGAAGAATTTAACAATTCTGCTTATTTTATGCCTCTTCATCTTAATGAGCAAACAGCTTTATCTGTTGCAAAAGCAGCACTAGATAAAGCCCAAAAAAATGAATATGATACAGTTGATACTATTAATCCATTATATTTAAAAAAATCTCAGGCTGAAAGGATGTTAGACTTATATGCCAAAAGTAACAATATCTAAAATGACAGCTGATGATTTAGATCGAGTATATGAAATTGATAAAGAAGCCTTCCCTATTCCGTGGCAGAAAACTTCATTTGAAGATGAGCTAAAAAATATTCTTGCAACTTATTTTATCGCAAAAATAGATGATAAAATAGTTCGGATATCTCGGAATGTGGTTTATTATGGACGAATGTCATATTACAAATATAGCAGTAAGTCCTAAATACAGAAAAATGGGAATTGCAAGCAAACTTATTAAGGAAATGTTTAAACTTTGTAAATATCATGAAACTTCATACATACTTCTTGAAGTAAGAGCTGGTAATATTCCAGCAAAAAACTTATATGAAAAATTTGGTTTTAAGCAAGATGGAATAAGAAAAAATTATTACAAAAATCCAGATAACACTCATGAAGATGCTATCTTGATGTCAAAAGAATTTTAAAAAACAAAGGAGAAAAAATTATGGCTAGGATAAAAGAGTTAAGTTATACGCAATTAAAAAAAGAATGTGATCCTGCATCATTTAAGTTTAAAACAACAAAGGAATTAGAACCTTTCACAGGAACTATAGGACAAGCCCGTGGAATTAAAGCAATTGAATTTGGACTAAACATTGATATTAAAGGATACAATTTATATCTTGAAGGTCCAACTGGTATTGGTAAAACAATATATGCAAAAAATTTATTAAATGAAGTAGCAAAAACTAAACCTGTTCCTCCTGATTGGTGTTATCTGTACAATTTCAATAATTCAAATGAACCAATCGCAGTTTCCTTACCAGCAGGATTAGGAAAACAATTTGCAAGCGATATGGATTTATTTATTCAAACTATAAAAACGGAAATAAATTCTGCTTTTAATAATCAAGATTTTGAAAAAGAAAAAGCAAATATTCAAAAAGAAGTGGAAGATAAAAAAATTAAACTTATAGAGAAATTAAATAGAGATGCTTTAAAACAAGGTTTTGAAATAAAAAATACTTCTTCTGGAATTTACTTTTTACCAATGATTAATGGTAAAACACTTACAGAAGAAGAATTTAACAAACTAGATGAAAAAACTAAAAATGATTTTGAAGCACGTTCTGTTTTAATTCAACAACAAACTATTGACACAATGACTAAAATTAAAGATATGGAGAAAAAAGCCATAGATAAAATGAATTCTTGGCAAAATAATATTGCATTATTTGCTGTTACAATTCAAGTTAATGAGCTTAGAAACAAATATAAAAAATTTGCTAAGATACAAGAATTTTTGAAAAATGTTCAAAAAGATATTTTAACAAACTTAAATGAATTTATTGAAGATGAACAAAAGCTTGCTGGTCCTATGAACATACCAAAACAAGAAACTCAAAAACCGTGGCATAAATATAAAGTAAATCTTTTTGTTGATAATAGTAATTTAAAAGGAGCACCAGTTGTCATTGATTCTAATCCATCTTATTATAATTTATTTGGAAAATTAGAATATGAAAATTCTTTCGGCACATTAAAAACTGATTTCACTTTAATTAAACCGGGTTTAATACATCAAGCAAATGGTGGTTATATAGTACTTCAAATTAAAGATTTATTAACATCTCCTATCATCTGGGATTCATTTAAAAGGGTTCTTAGAACTAGAGAAATATATGTTGATACTTTAAAAGATTATCAAGTAAATACTGTTGCAATTTCTAGTTTAAGACCAGAGCCTATACCAGTTAATTTAAAAGTAATTTTAGTTGGACCATCATATATATATTATCAACTTTTAGAAGCTGATGAAGATTTTAAAAAATTATTTAAGGTTAAAGCTGAATTTGATGAAGAAGCACCACGTACAGAAGCAAATATGTTTAAAATTGCACAATTTATTCATAATTTCTGTGAAAAAGAAAAAGCACCTCATTTCAATAGTGGTGCTGTAGCAAAAGTTATAGAGTATTGTTCACGAATGGTAGATAATCAAAATAAATTATCAACACAATTAAATGAAATTACTGAATTACTTGGAGAATCGTGTACATGGGCTAAAATGGATGGTGCTAAAATTGTTACTGCGACATATGTAAAAAAAGCTATTGAAGAAAGAATTCAAAGAGTGAACAAGTATGATCAACGATTAGTAGAAATGATACAAAATGGTACGATTTTAATTGATACAACTGGAGAAAAAGTTGGACAAATAAACGGTCTTTCCATAATGAATGTAGGTGATTATTCCTTTGGTAAACCAGCAAAAATTACAGCAAATACTTATGTTGGTAAATCTGGAATTGTAAATATTGAACGTGAAGTTGAAATGAGTGGAACTACTCATTCAAAAGGTGTAATGATTTTATCTGCATACATTGGAGAAAAATTCGCACAAGATAGACCTTTATCTTTAGTTGCTAGTTTATGTTTTGAACAAATGTATAATGGAGTAGATGGTGATAGTGCATCAAGTACCGAACTTTATGCAATACTTTCAAGTTTATCAGAATTGCCTATCAAGCAAAATATAGCTGTTACAGGTTCAGTAAATCAAAAAGGTGAAATTCAGCCTATTGGAGGCTTAACTGATAAAATAGAAGGATTTTTCAATATTTGTAAACTTCGTGGACTAACTGGTGATCAAGGTATTATGATGCCTTATCAAAATATTAAAAATTTAAATCTTTCTGATGACGTTATAAAAGCTGTAAAAGATGGAATGTTCCATATATATGCTATTAAGTCTGTTGATGAAGGAATTGAGCTTTTAACTGGTGTTCCAGCTGGAAAGAAAAATAAAAATGGAGAATATCCTGCAGGTACTGTTAACTATTTAGTTAATGAAAAATTAAAGAAATATGCAAAAGCAGCAGAAAATAAGGAGTAAGCCTTCACGGTTTTACTCCTTTTAAAATATTTATATAAATAAAAAAAATTCACACACTAATCTTTGACAAACTCCATTAATATTTTGATAATCTATAAGTTCCCTTACTTGTTCTCTATATTTCACATACTTTATATAATATCCATATACTCCTCTTAAGTTACTCTAAAAGACCGATACCATAAAACAGATTAATAGTTAGTCAGGTCATATAATCAGCCCTTAATTTACTTCGCAAAGTTTCCATGGGCTACTCGACGTTCCTGTACCGCCTCCTGCGAAGAGCGTAGAGCTTAGAGAAACTAGAGGGCGAACCCCAAAGCTGTAGCTAAGCGTGCCGCCATCTGAGTAGTACAAGTCATAGGTGTACACGTAGCCACTGCCCACACGGCGTACGCTGAAGCGAGCATAGCTCGAATAGCAAAGGACACAGCGAGAGGCGAGCCAGCCATAAGTATTTCCTAATATAGTCCCATATGTATCATTATTCATTCCACTCTTCGTATTATTTAATTTGGTCCACGTTGGACTACTCTTATACCAATATGTTTCTACTAATGTTACTTGATTACTTGAACTAGCTGACTTTGCACTACTTAATGCCGTATTATATTCATCAAATTTAGTTTCACTTCCACTTGCTTTTTTCGCATAAAACGTTCCACTACTATATGTAT
>CAYNYD010000051.1:0-8034 GCA_964401375.1 uncultured Eubacteriales bacterium
ACCATTAAATCATAATGAAAATGAAATTGCAGGATACCGTGATAGCTTAAATGAAATACATTTACATTATGAAGATATTGAACTTAGTGAAAACACAATTTTAAGATTGCATGAAATAATGATGTCATATACAGGAGCTGAAGATGCAGGACAATATAAAATAAATGAAAATTATATTATAGAAGAAGATAAAGAAGAAAATAGGAAAATGAGATTTAAGCAATTAGGCGCAAAAGAAACGCCAGAGGCAATGAAACAACTTATACTTGCATATCATGATGCAAGTAATAATTCTAATATAAATCAATTATTACTAATTCCATGTTTTATTCTTGATTTCCTTTGTATACATCCATTCAGAGATGGAAATGGAAGAATATCAAGATTGCTAACATTATTATTGCTATATAAAAACGGATTTGATGTTGGTAAATATGTTTCTTTTGAAGAACAAATAAATAATAATAAAGGATATTATTATGAAGCTTTAAAGCAATCTTCTGAAAATTGGATTACAAATGAACATAGTTATATCCCATTTATAGAAAACTTTTTATCTACGTTGTATATGTGCTATAAAGAGTTAGATAAGAGATTTAATGTTGTAAATAGTAATAAAATTACAAAAAAAGCAAGAATTGAAGCTACGGTATTAAATAATTTAACACCTATTTCAAAAACTGAAATCTGCAAGATTCTACCGGATGTAAGCACAACTACTGTAGAGGCAGTTTTAGGTTCAATGGTAAAAGATGGAATTATACAAAAAATAGGTAAAGGAATCAATACAAAATATATAAAAAATAGAAATTAAGTAGATAAATTTATATAAATTGTTAGGAGGATATATGGGAGAATATAATGGAAGAATAGGTGTTACAAAAGATACAATGTTATTTGTAGTAAATAATGTGTTTGGTGAAAATATTAAGGAAAGCACAACAAAAGAAGATATATTAAAAATGATGCCTGATATATATGAAAAAGCAGATGATGATCAAATAATAAAAATGTTACCATATAGGACATATAAAGACCTAGAGAGACTAATTGAATATGTAAAAACAAGTGATGATATAAAATCGTTTTTTTATAAAGGAAAACATCCAGATATAAGTTTTCTAGAAGAAGCAATGATTATAGTTATGAGAGCTAAACATTTAGAATATAATTATTTACTTAATCCAGGAGTTATAGAAAAATTAAAAAGATTGTTTTCAGAAAAAAACAAGAAAATAGCGAAGAGATATGGAGATATAGAACATTTAACAATAGGTATGTTATATACATATGGAATAGTAGATTTTAAATTTTTAAGAGAGCAATTGTGCAGATATATGAATGAAATAATAACAGAAAAAGAATTGAGAGATATATTTTTTACAAAGTTAAATTTAAATATATTTGTAAACGATTATGATATTAAATGGATAAATACAAATGAAATACAAGAATTTGTAACGTATTTAAATGAAGAATATTCGCCTATTGATATAGGTCAAATTGCAGAAGAGCAAAAAGCAAGACAGATGAAATATAAACATTTTTCAAAAATAGAAATATTAAAAAGAGAAGAATATTTTGTAAATGAAAGAGGACAAAAATTATATAAATTTTTAAAATCTAAAAACTATAATATGTTTGAATGGACATTTAAAGAATTAGTAAAAAAGAATGAGTTAGGAATAAATATTTTGGGAGAGTTATTAAATATGTGTATGTTTGAAGATGATTCAGAAATTAAAAAGTTCATGGATTTATTTGTAGATTGGTATAATAATAGTCCACAATATATGTTGGGTGGTTATACACCAGTGGAATTATTGGAGCAGATGAAGATAAAATAGATGAATTATTTGAAAAGTCAATAATATACCTACACAATGTGAAATAAATAAATACCAAATGATGACTAGTTTTATAAAGAAAGAAAAATTTGAACAAGGTTTTTCTTTCTTTTTTTTTTGAATAAAATGTTATAGAAAAGAGGAAATAAAATGAGTAATTATGTGAAATAAATAAAAGATACGAAAAAATTTCGACAATAATATCATCAAATAAACTATTTTTCAAATGAGATGATTTTTGTATAAAACAACTAAAATTGGAAAAAATAGAAGAAGGAGGTAAAAATGTTATGAGTGAGATAAATAAGAATAACGCAAAGAAAAAGTATAAAAAGAAAAATGAGTTTAAATTTAATATTATATTTAACAATAATGGAGAAACACTTGAGGAAATAGTAGAGAGAGCTTTTCGGAAATTATTGTTTAAAAAGAAGTTAGGGACAATTTTAAGAAAATATATATTTAGTCATAGCAATGGATGGGATAATATGATATAATTCTGAATAATAGAGTATCAATATTATCTCATTTTTATTTTAGCAGAAGGGAGGAAAGTTGAGCTTTAATTTAATAAATAATATTGATTATAAAGTAGGTATATATATAAGGCTTTCAAAAGAAGATGAAGACAAAGAAAAATATTTAGAAAGTGAAAGTGTGCAAAACCAAAGAGCATTATTAATGCAATATATTAAAGAAAATAAACTTAATTTTTGTAAAGAGTATGTTGATGATGGTGTAAGTGGTACAAGTTTTGATAGACCAGCATTTAATAATATGATTGAAGATATTGAACTTCGGTAAAATTAACATGATTATTACAAAAGACTTATCAAGACTTGGAAGAAACTATGTGCAATCTGGATATTATACAGAAACCTATTTTCCAGAACATAATGTAAGATATATTGCTATTTTGGATAATATAGATACAGCATTAGATTCAGCAAATAACGATATAGCACCTTTTAAATCTATATTAAATGAAATGTATGCAAAAGATACGTCAAAGAAAATTAATAGTGTTTTGCAATCTAAAAGAAAACAAGGCGAATATTTAGCAACGGCACCTTATGGATATAAGAAAAATCCAGAAAATAAATATCATTTAATTGTGGATGAAGAAGCAGCAAAAGTTGTAAAATTAATTTTTAAAAAATATCTTGAAGGATATGGGACAATGCAAATAGCAGATTTTCTGTCAGAACAAAAAATACCTATTCCATCAGATTATAACAAGAAAAAAAGAGGAACTAAGTCGTTAACTTATGGACTATGGGCTCAATCTACAGTAAGATTTATCCTATCTAATGAATTATATACAGGAACAGTAATACAGGGAAAACGAAAAAAGGTAAGCTTTAAATCTAAAAAATTGATAGATGTTCCAGAAGCAGATTGGATAAGAGTTCCTAATATGCATGAAGCAATAATAAGTAAAGAAGATTTTGAAAGAACAAAAAAAATACTAGAATCTACAAAGGGTTCAAGAGTCGTTGAAAATGCTTATTTATTTAAAGGATTAATGAGATGCTACGATTGCAAAGGATATATTGGAATAAGAAGTCCAGATAAAAATGGTAATATATATGGTAGGTGTCAAAGATATGGAAGATACGGTAAATTTAATATCTGTTCTCCACATAATTTTAATTATCAAGTTTTTGAAGAAAGTACAATTTCAGTTTTAAGAGAAATTTGCAAAGAATATTCAAACAAGAAAAAACTTGAAGAAATTGCAAAGAAATCCAAATCAAAAGAAGAAAAAGAATTAGAACTACAAGATGGCATAAAAATTTATAATAAAGAAATTGAAAGGGAAACAAGAAAACTGGAATTATTGTATGAAGATAGGCTTTCAGAGATAATTACAGTAGAGTCATATATTGAAAATGCAAATAAAATTAGAACTAAAATTCAAGAATATCAAAAAAAAATTAAGAAAATAGAAGAAGAATTAAGTGGAGAGAATAAAAAGCAAAATGAAGATGAAAAGTTAGATAGTTTGGTAGATGAATTTTTGAATATGGAGAAACCTACCAGAGAGATAATTAGAGAGTTTATAGAAAAAATTGAAATCCATAGTGATAAACAAGTTGATATCTATTTTAACTTTAAGCCACTACAGGAATTAAATGAAAATTTAAATAGTTTTATATGTGCTAGAAAAGAATATGGGAAAAAGATTAGATGAAAAAATGTTCACAGCGACAATACACACATGGTGCAATATGGAGTATAATTGCAAATGCAATTTTAAAAAATGGTGATAGAGTTGGCGAGTATTTTAAAATTATAAATCCTATTGAACATACTAGAACAAAAGAAGGTGTATTAAGATACAAAGTTGAACCTTATGTTGTTGCAGCAGATGTTTATGCTAATAATAGTATGTTGGGTAGAGGGGGATGGACTTGGTATACTGGTTCTAGTTCTTGGCTTTATATTGCTGGGTTGGAATATTTATTAGGTATAAAAAAGAAAGGTGATATTTTAGTTATAGATCCTTGTATACCACATAATTGGAAAAATTTTAAAGTGGAATACAAATATAAAAATACAGATTATACTATAAAGGTTAGTAATCCAAATGAAAAAACTCATCAAATAAAAACGATTTCATTAGATAATAATTTTATAAAAACAAATGAAATAAGTCTTATTAATGATGGAAAAAATCATGTCATTGAAATAGAAATGTGAGAAAAATTTAAATTAATAATCCAGTTCACAGTTTTTAAAATTTTGTTAAATTTAATTTTTTAGAAACTGTGAACTGTTTTAATTTCTGTTTAAAAGTGAAATTTTTGAGTTGATAAAATTGTATAAATATAATATACTTAAATAGAGTTTTTAAACGAAGAAATAAAAATTTGAAAATAATTGATAATTTTTTTCAAATATGTTTTGTGCATTTAGGAGGGAATGAAATAAAAAAATGAATGCAGAAGAAATATTGAAAGGTCTTAATAAAGAACAAAGAGAAGCTACAATGCATGTTGATGGACCTCTTCTTGTTATTGCAGGTGCAGGTAGTGGAAAAACTAGAGTATTGACGCATAGAATTGCATATTTAATAGATGAAAAAAATGTTAATCCATGGAATATAATTGCTATTACATTTACAAATAAAGCTGCAAAAGAGATGAAAACTAGAATTGAAAATTTAGTTGGAACTAAAGCGAATGATATTTGGATAGGAACATTTCATTCAATGTGTGTTAGAATATTAAGAAGGGAAATAAATAGAATTGGTTATGGTGACGATTTCGTAATTTTTGATGCAACAGATACTAAAACTATAATAAAGGAGTGCATAAAAGAATTAAAAATAGATGATAAAGTATTTAGTGATAAATACATATCTTATGAAATTAGTAAAGCAAAAAATGATATGATAACACCAGATAGATTTAGTAATATGTATGCTTCGGATGCTAGAATGTATATTGTTGCAAAGGTATACACATTATATCAAAATAAGCTTAAAAGCTATAATTCATTAGATTTTGATGATATTATAAATAATACGATAAAACTTTTTGAAGAAAATGCAGATGTTTTAGAAGTTTATCAAAACAAATTTAAATATATATTAGTTGATGAATATCAAGATACTAATAAAGCTCAAGATAAATTAATAATGTTACTTGCACAAAAAAATAATAATGTTTTTGTTGTTGGTGATGATCAGCAAAGTATATATAAATTTAGAGGAGCAGATATAAATAATATATTAAATTTTGAAAAAAATTTTAAAAATACAAAGGTAATTAAGTTAGAACAAAATTATCGTTCTACATCTTCAATTTTGAATGTTGCGAATGAAGTAATTAAAAATAATCATAGTAATGTAAAAAAGAAATTATGGACAGAAAATGATGATGGAAAATTACCTGTTGTGTATAGAGCAAATGATGAATATGATGAAGTAAATTATGTTTTATCTCAAATAAATACGTTAAAAATTGAAGAATATTATAAATATTCGAATTTTGCTATTCTTTATAGAACAAACGCACAATCTAGAGCATTTGAAGATGTTTTTTTGAGAGAAAGGATACCTTATAGAGTTGTTGGTGGTCAAAAGTTCTATGACAGAAAAGAAATAAAAGATATTTTAGCTTATTTAAGATTAGTGCATAATACAAGTGATAATATAAGTTTAAAAAGAATTATAAATGAACCAAAGAGAGGTATTGGAAAAACTACTGTAGACACAATTGAACAGATAGCTAATGAGCTAAAAGTACCAATGTTTGAAATTGTTAATAATATAGACAGATACGAATTAGGAAGAGCAAAAAAAGAATTAAAAGACTTTGCAAATTTTATTATAAAGATGAAACAAGAAAATGTAAGTCTTGAAAAACTTGTTAGTTTAATTTTGAAAGAATCAGGATATTTAAAAATGCTTGAAGATGAAAAAACAAAAGAAGCAGAGAACAGAATAGAAAATTTAGGTGAGTTTTTAAATGTTGTTATTGAATTTGAAAGTCAGGAAGAAGAAATAGATTTAGGATCTTTTCTTGAAAATATTGCATTAATAACAGATTTAGATAATGTTTCAGATGAACAAGATGCTGTTTTAATGATGACTTTACATACGGCTAAAGGTTTGGAATTTCCAACTGTGTTTTTAGTTGGTTTGGAAGATGGGCTATTTCCAAGTTATAGATCGATTGGAGAGATTGAAGAAGTAGAAGAGGAGCGTAGATTATTTTATGTTGGAATTACTAGAGCAAAGGAGCATCTATTTTTAACGCATGCAAAATGTAGAACAGTTTTTGGTAGTACTTCATATAATAAATGTTCAAGATTTTTAGATGAGATACCTGAAAATCTTGTGGAAGGAAAAATAGAAAAGCAAGAAACATCATTTGGTATGGAAGATGATTTACCGAGGTTTACAAATACAACTAGATCTACTTTTCCTTTTAGAACAGCAGAAAGCTTTTTACAAAGAGTAGCTACAAATGTATCTCTTAATTTAGATGATTTTAAAGAAGGAACAAGAGTAATGCATAAAAAATTTGGAGAGGGAATTATTTTAAAAGTAGAACCAGAAGAGGATGATTTAAAATTAGATATTAATTTTGAAAAGTTTGGAAGTAAAAGATTAATGGCTAAATTTGCTAAATTAGAAATTTTATAAATAGTTTATAGTAGCAAAGGAGCGTGATTTAAAATATGAAAACAAATCATGGCATAACTATTATTGAACTTGTTATAGTTATGATAATAATGTTATTAATAGCTTCATTTGCAGTGTATAGTGGAATTAATTCAATACAAAAAGCAGAAGTGACAGAGCTTTATTCTGAAATGAATAGTATAAAGACTGCAATTTCTAGTATTAAAGGTAAAAGCATAATGGAAAATCAAGAAAATAATGAAGAATGGTTTAAAGATTATTATGATGAATCTATGGGCAGTGGAGATTGGTATATTATTTATGGCGCTGATGATGAAGGATATGAAACAAGTAAAGTAAGAGAAAATCTTGGATTAGAAAGTATTAAGAGAAGATATTTAATTAATTTTAAAGATGAAGATGTTATGTTAGCGTCACCAGTAGAGGTCTTAGGTTCTTCTGTTAGAACGTATGATGCTGTTAGAAATTTAGTTAATTCTGATAAATTATAATAAAGGAGGAGAAATTTATGAAAAAAAATTCTGGTATAACAATTTTACAGATTGTTATAACAATAATTATTTTAGTAATAATTATATCGATTACGTTTCTTTATGGTCAAAATGTTCCTAAAGAAGCAAAAATATCAACTTTATATAATGAAATGAAAGATATTGAGGATGCTTTTGTAGAATTGAATATGCTCAACAATATAGAAATAAAAACTGACTCTATTGTTCTTTGTAATAAGGTTGAAGTACCTAAAATTGAGGCTAGTGATTATGAAAAACAACTAAGTGGAGAAGATAAATGGACTTACTATTATTTAGATTTTAAATCTTCAAAAGATTTAGGAAACCTTTTAGAGATGGATAATGTTAAAAATGATTATATTCTAGATTTTGATAATTTTAATGTTTATTTGGTAGATGGAATCGAAATTGACGGTAAAATGATTTATAGTTCAGATGAAATTTCAAAGTATTATGAAGATACTGTTTTAAAATAATTTTAAAATAAATTTAAATTATTTTTAAACAAAATTAACAAATG
>CAYNYD010000052.1:0-8000 GCA_964401375.1 uncultured Eubacteriales bacterium
TTAAATAGAGGAGATACTGCTTTATTAACATATAATATGTTACAAAGTGGTAATGGTAATGTAACAACAGGCAGTGGTGAAACAGGTAAACAAGAAGGTGAGTTAGTAGATGTTAAAGATATAAATAAATATAATGGAATATACAAGTCGAATGACGGTGATATTATTTATTTATTTAAATCTGGAGATGGTTTTGTATTATTATATGATTACTTGAGAAGTCAACATGGTCAAAATGAGTACGGTACTGAATTGAATGGTTCTGTTGATTTTAAATTACCACCAGTACCTTTAGATATAGTTGATGGCTCAAAATTAGAAAAGCAAATTGTTTTAGAGGACTACACCATACATGTAGAAGTTCAAATGACAAAAGATGGAATTAGATATGCTTCTAGTTCAACTGGTGATGATTTTTTAAGTGCTATATTTAATAATATTTATAAAGGCGAATATAAAAAGGAAACTATTGATGCTTCTAGTTGGGATGGAATATATACAAATGAAAAACTTGGTTGTACTATTGCTTTGAGCGAACAAGTAACAGGAAATATGGGCATTCTTATATTTGGAGATGATATTTACTTATATGAAGATATAGAAAGTGATTATACAAATAAACAAATAGACTATAATGGAACTATTGATGGTGTAACAGAAACAGTAAAAATAACTAAAACTAATAGTGGTATAAAATTAGAAGCATCTTCAACAGATAGTTCTTCAAAATTAAATTCAGTAAACGGAGAATATAAAAAGGTTAAAGATTAATTTAAAGGCATTCCCGATAATAGATTTTAATATTGGGAATGCTTTTTTTATATTTTGTTTGTAATGTTTGGTATACTATAAAGTTACAAACAAAAATTATTTATCATATAAAATAAGGAGAATATAATAAATGAAATCAGCTTATATACATATACCATTTTGTAAGAAAAAGTGTTTATACTGTGATTTTAATTCATTTGATAATAAAGAAAAAATGGTTGATAAATATATTAATGCTTTACTTAAAGAAATAAATACTTATGATATAGATGAATTATATACAATTTATATTGGTGGTGGAACACCATCATATATAGATGAAAAGTATATTGCAAGTATTTTAAATGTTCTACCAAATGCAACGGAGGTTACCATTGAAATAAATCCTGGAACTATTAATTATGAAAAACTATTAGAATATAAAAAAGCTGGAGTTAATCGCATAAGTATAGGACTTCAAGTGGCAGATGATAATATTTTAAAAAAAATTGGTAGAATACATACTTTAAAAGATTTTGAAGATGCTTATAATTTAGTTAGGAAAGTTGGTTTTAAAAATGTAAATGTTGATTTAATGTTTGGACTTCCAACTCAAACATTAGATAATTTTAAAAATAGTATTGAATATTTAATTAATTTACAACCTGAACATATTTCATCTTATTCACTTATTTTGCATAATGATATTTTTACAGATCTACCTTCTGATGAAGAGGAAAGAGAGATGTACCATTATTTAATAAAAAGATTAAAAGAAGCAGGATATATTCATTATGAAATATCCAACTTTGCAAAAGAACGGTTTTGAATCTAAACATAATCTTGCATATTGGCAGCAGCGAGAATATTATGGATTTGGTGCAGGTGCAAGTTCTTATTTAAATGAGAGAAGATACACTAATGTACAGGATATACAAAAATATATTGATTTAATAAATGAGAAGAAAGATGTTAAAATTTTAGAAGAGGTGCAAGATACGGAAAGCAAAATAAATGAGTATATGATGTTGGGATTAAGATTGACTAAGGGTATAAATATAAAAGAGACTAATAAAAAGTTTAATATTAATGTATATGAAAAATATAAAGATAAAATAATAAAACTAAAAAATTTAGGATTAATAAATGTAGATAACAATATATACTTAACTGAAAAAGGTTTAGATTTGGCTAATCTTGTGTGGGAAGAGTTTGTTTGATATTTTAGCTTTTTCATTTTTTATTTTTAAATAATGGTTAGGTACAAAAGTAAATTCCTGTTGAGCTATCGCTGGAATTTACTTTTAAATTTAAGTAATTTAAGTATTTTATAAATAATACTTGACAAAACTTAAAATGCATAATAGTATATGAGATAAAGATTCGATCTAAATTTTGTAACATTCGTTACAAAAATTTTCCGCAAAATTTAATATATTTGGTTTTCATGTTTTATATTTATTTTAGAATTTAATTTAGTTTTTCATTTATATCTTTTTCTACAAAATTTATAGTAATGTCATAACATGAAAGCTAAGTGACAGAAAGGGATGAATGAAAAAAATATTGTAAATTTTCACAAAATGAGATATAATAAAAGAAAGGAATGAAAAAATTTTGGAAGAAAACCAAATAAAATTAACACCAAAAAATGATGTAATATTCAAAAGATTATTTGGGCAGAAAGGACATGAGAACATAGTAAAAGACCTAATAGAAGCAATATTAGAAGAAAAAATAGAAAGTGTAGATTTAGGATATAATAACGAAATTTTACCAGATAAAATAGAAGATAAAGTAGGAGTACTAGATGTAAAAGTAAAGTTATCTAGTGGGGTATGGCTTGAAGTAGAAATGCAAAACATAGACTATGGTGATATAGAAAAAAGAATGATGTATTATTTAAATTTAATGTACTTAGAAGAATTAAAAAGAGGAAAGAAATATAGTGATTTAAAGAAAGTAATTTCAATAGGAATATTAAATTTTGAATATTTTAAAGATATAGAAGATTATCATACAATATGGAAAATGACAGAGCAAAAGAATTATAATAAAAAAATAGAAGATCAAGAAATACATTTTATAGAAATACCGAAGTTTTTAAAAAGTGAAATAAATATAAATAGAAAAATAGATCAATGGCTGTGTTTTATAGATTATTCAAGAGAGGAGTTGGTGAAAATGGCAAAAGAGAAAAATGATATGGTGCAAGAAGCATCGGCAGTATATGATTATTTAGTGGCAGATAAAGAAGAAAGAGACAGAGCATATTTAAGAATGAAATATGAATTAGATTATAATTCAGGTTTGGATAATGCAAGAAAGCAAGGAATGAAAATTGGAATAGAAAAGATAGTTAAAAATATGATACAAAATGGAATTGATATAGATTTAATAAAAAAGGTAGTGGGAATAAAAGAAGAAGAAATAGAAGAGATAAGGAAAAAGTATAAGATTAAGTGAAGTTTTAGTTTTCACTTATTAAAAAACATAGTGCCCTTTGACATATTCTTAATAAAATGATATATTCTAAAAATAAATTAAGAAATTTTGGAGGGTAATTTCTTATGAATGAAGAAAAAAAATTTGTTCATTTGCATGTTCATACAGAATATAGCTTGCTTGATGGTGCTAATAGAATAAAAGACTTAGTTGCTAGGGTTAAAGAACTTGGAATGGATTCTATTGCTATTACTGATCATGGTGTAATGTATGGGGCCATTGAATTTTATAAGGAATGCAAAAAGAATGGAATTAAACCGATTATAGGTTGTGAAATATATACTGCTCCTCGAACAAGGTTTGATAAAGAAGCTAATATTGATGATAAAATGGGACATTTAATATTACTAGCTAAAGATAATGAAGGATATAAAAATTTAATAAAGATAGTATCTAAAGCATTTACAGAAGGATATTATTACAAACCAAGAGCAGATATGGATCTCTTAAAGCAATATAGTAAAGGATTAATATGTACAAGTGCTTGTTTAGCTGGTTTTATAAGTAGAGCAATTTTAGATGATGACTATGAAAAAGCTAAAAAGATTGCCTTGGAATATATTGATATTTTTGGAAAGGAAAATTTTTATATAGAACTTCAGCATAATGGAATAGAAGAGCAAGTCTTAGCTAATCAAGGATTAATAAAGCTTGCTAGAGAATTAGGTGTTCAAATGATTGCTACAAATGATGCACATTATTTATATAGAGAAGATGCATATAGTCATGAAGTATTGCTTTGTGTTCAAACTGGGAAGAAAATGATTGATGAAGACAGAATGAGATTTGGAAGTGATGAATTTTATATAAAATCTCCAGAAGAAATGTATAATAATTTTAGAAATATGCCTGAAGTGTTAGAAAATACAGTTAAAATAGCTGAGCAGTGTAATGTTGAATTTGAATTTGGACATACAATCTTACCTAATTTTGATACACCTAATAATATGGATCACTTTGAATATTTGAGAAACTTATGTTATGAAGGTATGATAAAAAAATATAAGCTTAATATACCTGAAAAATTATCTTTAGAAGAAAAAATAAAATATATTAATGAAAATGAAAAAAGACTATCTGAACGATTAGAGTATGAATTATCTGTTGTAAACAAAATGGGGTATACAGATTATTACTTGATTGTATGGGATTTTATAAAATATGCAAAAGATAATGGAATTCCAGTAGGACCAGGAAGAGGAAGTGGGGCAGGAAGTATTGCAGCATATTGTATTGACATTACAGACATAGAACCACTTAAATATAATTTAGTATTTGAAAGATTTTTAAATCCAGAAAGAGTTAGTATGCCAGATTTTGATGTAGATTTTTGCTATGAAAGAAGACAAGATGTTATTGATTATGTTTGTAGGAAATATGGTAATGACCATGTGGCACAGATTATAACTTTTGGGACTATGGCGGCACGTGGTGTGATACGTGATGTTGCTAGAGTTTTAAATGTACCATATGCCAAAGCTGACTCAATATCCAAAAAAGTCCCAATGGAACTTCATATTACTTTAGATAAAGCATTAGAAATGAATCCTGAACTTAGATTAATGTATGAAGAAGATCCAGAAGTTAAACAAGTTATTGATATTTCAAAAAAGCTTGAAGGTTTACCAAGACATGCATCAACTCATGCTGCTGGGGTTGTAATTACAAAAGAACCTGTCGATACATATGTGCCATTATATAAAAATGATAATTTAATTTCTACACAATACACTATGACTATATTAGAAGAGTTAGGCCTTTTGAAAATGGATTTTTTGGGACTTAGAACATTAACGGTTATTAAAGATACAGTTGATGCTGTAAAAACTAATAGAGGTATAGATGTTAAATATGACGAAAATATGGACGACCAAAATGTATATAAATTATGGTGGGAAGGTAATACTTTAGGAGTATTCCAGTTTGAAAGTGGTGGAATGATTTCTTTTATGAAAGAGCTAAAACCAGATAGATTAGAGGATTTAATTGCTGGTGTTGCTCTTTATCGACCCGGACCAATGGATCAAATTCCTAGATATATTAGAGGTAAACTAAATCCAGAAAAAACTGAGTATACTCATCCTGCATTAGAACCTATTTTGAATGTAACGTATGGTTGTATGGTTTACCAAGAACAAGTTATGCAAATAGTTAGAGATATTGGAGGCTATCCTTTAGGTAGGGCTGATTTAGTTCGACGTGCAATGGGTAAAAAAAAGCTAGATGTAATGGCACAGGAACGTAAAAATTTCATATATGGCATAACTGACAAACAAGGCAATATTGTTGTTCCCGGTGCAATTAGAAATGGTGTAGATGAAAAATCTGCAAACAAAATTTTTGATGAAATGGCAGAATTTGCTAAATATGCTTTTAATAAAGCTCATGCAGCTTGCTATGCTGTGGTTGCATACAGAACAGCATATTTAAAAACTTATTATCCAGCTGAATTTTTTGCAGCTTTATTAAATAGTTTTATTACTACACTTAATAAAATTTCAATTTACATAAATGAATGTAAAAGATTAAATATTAATATTATAAAGCCAGATATTAATAGGAGTTTTAGCAAATTTACTGCTACTAAAGATGGCATAATTTTTGGATTAGCAGCAATAAAAAATGTAGGAGAAGCAGCTATTGAAAGTATTACGAAAGAAAGAGAAGAAAATGGTAAATATATTGATTTTATAGATTTTTGTAAAAGAATATCTCCTTCGGAAGTAAATAAAAAATGTATTGAAAGTATGATAAAAGCAGGCTCATTTGATAGTTTGGGAGCTAATCGTGCAACACTTCTTGAATCTTATGAAAATATTTTAGATACTATTAATTCTGATTCTAAAAAAGGTTTATCTGGTCAAGTTAATATGTTTGATTTAGATACAGGAATTGCAAAAGATGAGACAATTTATTCATTAAAAGAAGTACCTGAATTGGAAAAAAGAGATTTATTATCTATGGAAAAAGATGTTTTAGGGTTATATATTACTGGACACCCACTTGATTCTTTTATAAAAGAGATAGATGAGTTTTCTACAATAAAAAGTATTGATTTAATTAGTGATGATGAAGAAAATCAAAATAGTAATGTTAATGATGGACAACTTGTTAAATTTATAGGAGTTATAAATTCTATTAAAACAAAAATAACTAAGAATAACGACATTATGGCTTTTGTGAATTTAGAAGATTTGTATGGCGAACTTTCTTTGATAGTTTTCCCTAAAACTTATGTGCAATATAAAGCACCTCTATTTCCAGATAATATTGTAAAAGTAGAGGGCAGAATTAATGTGCGTGATGATGACATTAGCATTGTAGCAATGAAAATAGAAACACTTAACATTAGGGAAACAGAATTTTTAGTATCATTAAATGAGGGAAAACAGTTAACAATAAATATTCCTCATAACTTATCTGAAACTGATTTAAAAAATTTAAGGGAATTTATAAAAAATATAAGTAATCAAAAGGGGAATATGAAAGTTAAGATTAATAATAGTGGTAATGAGAAAGAGTTTGATATGTATATAAATGAGAAAATTTATAGTGAACTTAAATATATGGTAGGAGAAAGTAATTTGATTTGGAATTAAAATAAATAATCACCAACTAAGCTAGTTGTTTTATAATACCAAAAGAGCCAGCTAAAATAGCTGGCTTTTTCGAATTCTTAGGTTGTATGTATTTTGGTTTCTCCTTCTTCAGATTTCACTGCTTCATGGTTGTTATAGTCATTATTGTTACTATGGCACGTTCTTTTATCTATCGTGTATTTGTCGCCATTAAAACAACAAGTGCATTGGCATTCATCATAAAATGTCTCGCAACTACTGCATGAACAAGTATCACAAGGATACTTGTCAAAGTTTTTCTTGTCCTTAGTGTCAGCATCATTATCTTGGGGGTCTGCTTTTATATTAGAGTTTCTAATATAAAAGTAGACAAGATATACGCCGTACATACTCAAAAGTACCACCACAGCAATGAGCGTTACCGCTAACATTCTGTTGAAGTACCTAAGAATCAATTCTCCAAGAGACACTGTCTTCTCGGAGTGTGTCCACTTGTAAATTGGTATGGTATTATTCAGTACCATATCGCAATCAACCCTTGAACCAGTTTCAATATCCGTTATGGATATCGTTCCGGTACGTTCATTGATTGATAAAACGGAGTCCTTTGGCAGTGGAGCAACTATACCGTTTTTTAAGTAACGGTCAATAGTTGCGATGTATTCCTCTTCTATTGAGGAGTACTCCGCCTCTGGTGCCCTCAAAATAGTGGGCTCTGTAGTTTTAGTTGTGGCGATGGCCACAATGATCGAAACTACGAACGCAACACAGAATAGTGTCTCAAGCACTGTGTGACGCTCAAGAAACTCGTCGAAAGTTAAGGGCTTTTTTTTCATTAGAATTCCTCCTTATTGTTGGTTGTGTGTTGTTGTGGTTACGTGTTGTTGTGGCTACTGTTGGTTGTGGTTAAGAGTTAAGCATACGTGAAACAGGGCAACAAAAAGAAGAATCTAAACCTCCTTTCAAAGACACAATATAGTTCACTAATAAAGTGAACCCAAAAAAAAACTTTTATACTTATATTATACCATCTATCAACTGATTATGTCAATATAATTTGTATTTTAGTTTCTAAAAAAGTGTTAATGATAATTTATTAAAAAGTTGTGAAATATGGCAATTATATGCTATAATAACTTGAGATGTTTTATTATAGGAGGATTTTGA
>CAYNYD010000053.1:0-7748 GCA_964401375.1 uncultured Eubacteriales bacterium
TGTTACATTTTTGATATAAAAAATTATATTATACAGTTGACTTTTATGTTTATAAATAGTATTATGTATAAGATATAAAAAAGACGTTGAATGTAACATAGTAGTTATTTTGAGTTCTTTTCAGAGAATAAAGGTTAATAAGCTGAAAGCCTTTTAAGATAAACAAAATAATGAATTTCATTACAGGAGTCTTTTCGTTTAAGAAGCGTTAATTTCTTTTGAAGGTGCTGATTTCAAAAATCAGAATTTGGGTGGTACCGCGAGTTTTATATATCGTCCCATATGCTAATTAAAGCATATGGGATATTTGTTTATAACAAGAAAAGTGAAAATTGTAATGAGCTAGTTATAATTGTTCGTAAAACAAAATTTAAATAGGAGGTTAGTTTTATGACAGAAAAAATTAACAGATTAATTGAAGAACTAAAGATGAAATTTGATAGCATTAAATCGCTTCAAGAATTAAATGATTTAAAAGTTGCTTATCAAGGGAAAAAAGGTATAATTACGGAATTAAATTCTGGAATTAAAGATATTCCAAATGAAAAGAAAAAAGAATATGGAGCAGAAGTAAATAAACTCAGAACTTATTTTAATGATAACTATACTGCTACTGCTGAAAGACTTGAAAATGAAAGAGTTAAAGAAAGACTTGAGAAAGAAACAATAGATATTTCCCTTCCAGCTAAAAAAATTAATAATGGATCTAAACATCCTTTAAATAGAATTATTGAAGAAGTAGAAGATTTATTTGTTTCAATGGGATATGATGTTATAGACGGTCCAGAACTTGAAGATGATGAGCATTGTTTTAGACTTTTAAATTATACTGTTGGCCACCCTGCAAGAGATGCTCAGGATACATTTTACATAGATGAAGAATATTTACTTCGTACACAAACCTCTGCATCTCAATCAAGAGTTATGGAAGAAAATATTGAAAAAACATCTATTAGAGTTATTTGTCCTGGTAAAACTTATAGACGTGATGATGATGCAACTCATTCACATCAATTTGCTCAAGTTGAAGGATTAGTCATTGATAAAAATATTTCACTTGCAGATTTAAAAGGAACATTAGAAATATTTGCTAAAAAGCTTTTAGGGCAAGATACAAAAGTTAGGTTTAGACCAAGTTATTTTCCATTTACGTCGCCATCATGCGAAGTTGATGTATCATGTTTTAAATGTGGAGGTAAAGGATGTTCTCTTTGTAAAAATACAGGTTGGATAGAAATTCTTGGTGCAGGAATGGTTCACCCAAATGTTTTAAGAATGGGAGGATATGATCCTGAAAAATTTACTGGATTTGCTTTTGGAACAGGTCTTGATAGATTAGCAATGTTTAAATATGCTATTCCAGATATTAGACTTTTATATACTAATGACATTAGATTTTTGAAACAATTTGACAGAAAGGATGATGAATATGAAATTAAGTATTAATTTTCTAAAAGATTACGTTGATGTTCCTGTTGATGCTGTAACTCTTGGAGAAGATATGACTAATATTGGAAATGAATATGATTCAGCAGGCCCTCTACTTAATGTTACAGGTCTTACCATTGGTAAAGTCTTAGAATGTGAAATGCATCCTAATTCTGATCATCTTCACGTTTGCAAAGTTGACCTAGGTGATGAAATTGTTCAAATTGTTTGTGGAGCTCCAAATGTAAGAGCAGGTATAAAAGTTATTGTTGCAAAAGCTGGTGCAAAACTTCCCGGCATTGAAATTAAAAAAAGTAAAATTAGAGGAGTAGAATCTAATGGAATGATTTGTTCAATTCAGGAATTAGGATTAGAACACAAATTTCTTAAACCAGAAGATATCGAAGGAATTGCGGAGCTTGGAGATGATGCTGAAATTGGAAAAGATCCTCTTGAATATTTAGGTTATAATGATGAGGTAGTTGACTTTGAATTAACTGCAAATAGAGGAGATTTACTTAGCATTTTAGGTATGGCTTATGAAGTAGGAGCTTTATATGGAAATAATGTAAAAGATGTTGATTTAAGCTTCACAGATGGGAAAGAAGATTTTGCAAAAAATTTTAACTTAAATATTGAAACAGATAATTGTTCTCTATTCTATGCAAAAAAAGTTGAAAATGTAACTATTAAAGAAAGCCCTACATGGATGAAAAATAGGCTTATTGCATCAGGAATTAGACCTATTAATAATGTAGTAGATATAAGTAACTATGTTATGCTTGAACTTGGTCAGCCTTTACATTTCTATGATGCAGATAGATTGGGAGATACTTTGACGGTAAGAATGGCAAAACAAAACGAACATTTAAAAACACTTGATGAACAAGAAAGAATTTTAACTGAAAATGATATTGTAATTGCAGATAAGGAAAAAGCTATTGGTCTTGCTGGAGTTATGGGAGGTTTTTCAACAGAAGTAGAAGCAGATACTAAAAATATAGTAATTGAATCTGCTATATTTAATCCTGTAAAAATAAGGCTTACTTCAAAAAAGATTTTAAGAAGTGAAGCTAGTAATAGATTTGAAAAAGGCTTAGATTATAATAGGACTTTAATGGCAATTAAAAGAAGTTGTAATTTGTTAGAAAAATATGCGGATGCAAAAATAATTGGAGGTATGGCTGTATATGATAAAGTTTCAAAAAAAGATAAAATTATTACTGTTACTTATACTAAAATCAAGGAAGTTTTAGGAATTGATATTTCAAAAGATGATATAACAAATATATTCAATAGACTTGGTTTTGGTGTGAACTTTGATGGAGAAACATATACTGTCAATGTTCCTTCAAGAAGAATTGATATAGAAATTAAAGAGGATTTAATTCATGATGTAGGTCGTATGTATGGAATGGATAATATTCAAGGTAAAAAAATGGTTTTAGATGTTATCCCCGGTCATTACAATAAATTAAAAAGAGCTGTTAGAAACAAGATGGTTGAATTAGGATTAAATGAAACATTGAGTTATACTTTAATTCCAGATACAGAGGTTCATAAATATTCTTTAGACAAATTTGAAACAGTTAAAATCTTAGACCCAATGACCGAAGAAAGAAATGCACTTCGTTATAGCTTAATTCCATCTTTAAAAATGATTTATGATTATAATAAAGCTAGAAATCAAAAAGATATATCTATTTTTGAAATTGGAAAAGCCTTCTATAAAAAAGATGGCAAATATGGTGAAGATCTTCATTTGGCAGTTTTAATGACAGGTAACTATAAATCAGATTTATATAGAGAAAATGTTGACTTTTATGTAATAAAAGGTGTTATGGAAGGACTTCTTGATTATCTAGGATATAAAGGAAAATATTCATTAATAAAGAAAGATATTCCAGAAGAATTACATCCGGGTCAGGCAGCTAGCATTATTGTTGATGGAATAAATGTAGGAATTATTGGTAAAATACATCCTAATGTTACAAAAGATAACATATTTGTAATGGAGATTAATTTAGATAATTTATTTAATATAGAACATAAAGAAATGAAATATGCTGATATATCTAAATTTCCTAATGTTGTAAAAGATGTTGCATTTATAGTTAACAAAAACGTTATGTCTGAGCAAATTGAAGAAGTAATAAAATCAGCTGGTGGTAAAAGATTAAGGAGTGTTGAGGTTTTTGATGTTTATACAGGAGAAAATGTTGGAAAAGATGAAAAATCAATTGCATACACATTAATATTTAATGATTATGAGAAAACTTTAAGTGATGAGGAAGTTACAAATGCTTTCAATAAAATCATAAAAGAAGTAACAACTAAATGTAATGCTACTCTTAGAGATAAGTAAATCTGAAAATTATATCTTTTTATAAAAAAGGAACTTTAGAAGTCAAAAAATATTGACTTTGAGAGTTCTTTTTTTTGTATAATTTTCCAAAATACCGTTAATACTACTATTATAAAATTTAAAAGGAGGATTTAATAAATATGCCAAAATTAAATGAATTAGAATTACAAAATGTTAGACATTTAATTGGTGAACATGAAACATCATACCAAAAATTATCATCATATGCTCAAACTTGTACTGACCCACAAATAAAGCAAATGTTTGCAAAGTCTGCACAAGATGCTTTAAACACAAAGCAAAAATTAATGGGATTCTTATCAGTAGATTAAGAAAGGATTTGATATTATGAATGAAAAAAATATGGTAAATGATGTTTTATCTGGTGTTAATAGTAGCCTAACTAATTATGCTAATGTTATAACTCAAGCTTCATGTCCAGAATTTAGGAAAACAATGCAAGATATTAGAAATAGTTGTGAAGCTTTTCAATATGATTTATACAAAATAGCACAAAGCAAAGGATATTATAAACCAGCAGCAATGGCAACTTCACAGGAAGTAAATACAGTTAAAGATATTTTTAAACAAGGTTACTAAATATTTATATAGCATGAGTTTTTATTTACTCATGCTATTTTATATAACAGAAAAGTTATACATAAATTCTTTTTTATTATTCAAGGATAGTTGCATTTTAAAAAATATATCAACTTTTATATGATTGACTTTTTATGTTTTTTTTTATAAAATGTTGTTCGAGGTGAAGGAAATGGCAAAACCAATTGTTGCTTTAATAGGAAGACCAAATGTAGGAAAGTCTACATTTTTTAATTATATAATTGGCGAAAGAAAATCTATAGTAGAAGATACTCCCGGTGTAACAAGAGATAGAATATATGCAGATACTGAATGGCGAGGCAGGAAATTCACATTAATTGATACTGGCGGAATTGAGCCAGATTCTAATGATGAACTTCTAGTGCAGATGAAACGTCAAGCACAGATTGCTATGGAAACAGCTGATGTTATCATTTTTCTCACGGATATAAAACAAGGTGTTACGGCTACAGATTACGAAGTAGCAACAATGTTAAGAAAAACTGGCAAACCTATTGTTTTAGTATGTAATAAAGCTGATAATATTGGAGAAACATCAAATGATATTTACGAATTTTATAATTTAGGACTCGGCGAACCATTGCCTGTTTCTGCAGCAAATCAGTTAGGAACTGGTGAAGTATTAGATGCTATATATGATAATTTTCCAGAAGATACAGATATAGATGATGATGACGAATATATTCATGTGGCAATTATAGGAAAACCCAATGCTGGTAAATCTTCTTTAATTAATAAAATTCTTGGTGAAAATAGACTTATTGTTTCAGATATTGCTGGAACTACAAGAGATGCTATTGATACCAAATTTGAAAATGAATATGGAAAATATGTTTTTATTGATACAGCTGGTATTAGAAGAAAAAGTAAAATTGAAGAAGATATAGAAAAATATAGTATTATACGAGCTAAAACAGCTATAGATAATGCTCATGTATGTGTGCTTGTAATTGATGCTAATGAAGGAGTAACAGAACAAGATGCAAAAATTGCAGGTGAAGCACATGAGTCTGGGAAAGGTGTTATAATACTTATAAATAAATGGGATATTGTAGAAAAGGAAACTGGTACTTTAGAAAAATATAAAAAAATGATATATGAAAAATTATCATATTTATCTTATGCACCAATCCTTTTTGTTTCTGCATTGACTGGACAAAGAATTGATAAGCTATTTCCTTTAATAAACGAAGTAAATGAAAATAATTCAAAAAGAATTAGTACAAGTGTTTTAAATGATGTTATTCGTGAAGCTATTACTATGGTTCAGCCACCTAGTGATAAAGGTAGAAGATTAAAAATATATTATGCAACTCAAAGTTCGAGTAGGCCACCTACTTTTGTTATTTTTTGTAATAGTGCAAAATTATTTCATTTTTCATATCAAAGGTATATAATAAATAATATAAGAAATAATTTTGGTGGGTTGGTTCGGCACACCCGTCAGATTAATTATTAGAGAAAAAAAGAATGAAGATAAGTTGTAACAAAGGAGGAGATTTTATGGTATGGCATGTTATTG
Organism: uncultured Eubacteriales bacterium; assembly: GCA_964401375.1. Classification (GTDB taxonomy): domain Bacteria; phylum Bacillota; class Clostridia; order TANB77; family UBA1234; genus UBA1234. The sequence goes on from CAYNYD010000053.1 coordinate 5,937, forward strand.
TAATTGCTATTATAGCATATTTAATTGGTAGCATAAGTCCAGCAATTATTTTATGCAAATTGCTAAAAAAAGGAGATATAAGAGAGCAGGGAAGTGGAAATGCTGGTTCTACAAATGTACTTCGTGTATTAGGAAAAGGTCCTGCATTGATTGTTTTGATTTTTGATATTTTAAAGGCTGTTGTAGCTGTATTATTAGGATTATGGATTGCACAATTAGGATCATATACTCCTGAAGAATTCGCTGCATTACATGATTATGCAATTATGGCTGCTAGTTTCGGTGTAATATTAGGGCATAATTATCCAATCTATTTTGGATTTAAGGGTGGTAAAGGAGTAGCAGTATCAATTGGTATTATTTTGGTAGTTGAGTGGAAAATAGGGCTAATATGTATATTATATGGTACTATTATTATGCTTCTTACTAGAATGGTTTCACTTGGTTCTATATTATCAGCAATATTATATCCTTTATTAGTATTTATTATTGGAGGTTCTGCTTTTAATAATAAGTGGTTATATATAATTTTTGCTCTTGTATTAATGGTTTCTGTACTAATTAGACACAGAAGTAATATTAAAAGAATATATGATGGAACAGAAAATAAAATATGGCTTACTAAAGCCGAGAAAAAAAAGGCTAAATTAAAATAAGTTTAAGAGGTATCATTATGAATAAAAAAAATATTGCAATAATTGGAAGTGGAAGTTGGGGTATAGCTCTAGCTATCTTACTTAATAGAAATGGACATAATGTAAAAATATGGTCATATAATGAAGAAGAAAAAAACATAATTAACGATAAACATATTTGTAAATTTTTACCTGATATTGTTATTCCTACAGAAATTAAATGTTTTAGTTCTTTTGAAGATGTTTTAAATGGTTCAGAAATTGTTTTAATAGCAACACCTTCAACTGCAATTAGAGAAACTGTTAATAAATTAAAATCGTATACAAATCCTTCTCAAGTTTTTGTATTATGTTCTAAAGGAATGGAAGCTGAGACTCAAAAAGTTTATACAGAGGTTATAAAAGAAATATTGCCAAATAATACTATTGCAGCTTTATCTGGTCCTAGTCATGCAGAAGAAGTAAGCCAATTTATTCCAACGGCTGTTGTTATTTCTTCTGAAAATGAAGAAGTAATGCATGAGCTTCAAGAGGTATTTATGAATGAACGATGTTTTAGAGTATACACTAATAAAGATATGCTTGGAGTTGAAATGGGTGGATCTCTAAAAAATATAATTGCGTTAGCTTGTGGTATTGCTATAGGGCTTGGATATGGAGATAATACTTTGGCTGCACTTATTACTCGTGGTCTTTTAGAAATATCAAGATTAGGTGTTAAAGCAGGTGCTCAGTCTCAAACTTTTTATGGTTTAACAGGTTTAGGTGATTTATTTGTAACTTGTTCTAGTAAACATAGCAGAAATAGACAATGTGGAATTTTAATTGGTCAAGGTTTAACTATAGAAGAGGCTAAAAAGAAAGTAGGAATGGTTGTAGAGGGAATAAGTGCTGTTAATGGAGCATATTTACTTGCAAGAAAATATGATGTAGATACTCCAATTATTAATGAAATGTATGACATAATTAATAATGGAAAAACTGCAAAAGAAGCTACAGAAGCACTTATGACAAGAGAAAAGAAACAAGAGATGTAAAACTTTTGTTTTATAAAAGACTGTTTTTAGATTTTTATTTGTTGTAGTTGATTATAAATCGAATTATTACATAAAATTGAAGTTGTTATGAAAATATCGTTCGAGTTTCTCTGTCACAGAAGCTAATAAAAAAATAAATG
>CAYNYD010000054.1:0-7733 GCA_964401375.1 uncultured Eubacteriales bacterium
TTATGAAACTTTTAATGAAAATTTTAGTAGTAATTGTTATTGTTTTGTTAGCATTTTTATTTTTCTTAAATAGGGCAAAAACAGACTATACAGAAGAGCAAAAAATGGGAAACCTTGTAGGTGCGCATATTGGTGGTGGAGAGCTATCTTTTAATGATTATTATATATTGAAACAACTTTTAGAGAAATATACTGATTTTTTAGATAAAAAAGACTTTGAAAGTGCATATAAAATGTTTGGTGTATCTTATAGAAATTATGTTTCTTTTGATGATTATGTAAAAAAAGTAAAGGATTATGAAAGTGGAGATATGGTAATAAAAGATATTAGTGCAATTACATCTACTACTTTTGATTTCTTAACAGGAGAGAGCGGAGACGAAGTTCATTATTCTGTTATAATAAATAATGAAAACAATACTTTTGCCATATATCCATATTCTTTTCTTGATTATAACAAACCTAATTGCACGGTGGAGAATAAAAATGTAAAAATTACTTTAGTTGATTATGTTGTTAATATTGATAAATGTATTTTTAACTTTGATATAGATAAATCTTCTAAAAATGTGACTATTTCAGAAGTACAATTGATAACAAATTTAGAAGATGATATTAAATTAAATGATGTAATTATTGAAAATAATAAAATGAAAATAGAGATGCCAGTGGATTATGCATTCCCAAAAAAATTAATAATAAAATGTGATGTAGATGGAAAGAATGTAAATTTTGAGTACACATTTTAATTATATTATAAATTTTAAAAATATATTATTTTTAAGATAAAGAAGGGATGGTAAAGTTATATATGGATGACAAAAAAAAAGTAAAGAGAATATGTTTTATGATTATTTATATAATTTTGGCTGCTGTTTTAATAGAAGTTGTTGTTACTTTTGTCTCAAAAAAATTAAATAATTATGTTACAAATAAGAAAGAAGATAAAACGCAAGAAGAATTTGAAAATACGTATGTTGGGAAAAATAATAAAAATGTTAGCGAATTTGTGAATTCCATTCTTTTAGCAATTAAGTCAAAAGACTATGACTATATTTTTTCCAATCTTGATTCTACGTATAATGAATATAAATTTGGAAATAATAAAGATAATTTAAAAACATATATAGAACAAACCTTTACGCCCGACATGGAATTAAATGTTATATCTGTGGATACTTTTCAAGGTATGAGTCATGTAATAGTTGGGATAAATAAAGGTGAATCATTTAATTCAAAAATTTTTACAGTTAGTATAAATGGTGATTCTTATGCAGTAATGTTCGATGCATATTATAACTTACTTAAACGTTATTTTACAAATGAAAACGGAAATATAACTTATGATATTGAATGTACGTCAGATCTAGCGAGTTACAGGCTTCTATATGATTATACTTTATCAGATTCTTCTGTTTATGTTTTTGAAATTGAAAATATTTCTGGTGAAGAATTAAATTTGGAGTTCGAAAATGTTCGAAAAGTTTTTTCTGATGGTGAAAAGGCTAATTCACGTAAAATTGAACCTATAAAAATAGATGCTAATAAAACAATTAGAATAGAAGTAACTTTTCCAGAAACTGACACATATCAAGATGAGATTTATTTTGATTGTATAGAGAATGGTACTAAGATTCAACTTGAGTTTACATTTAATAATGGAATAGTTTACTAGGCAAAATTAAAGTATAAAAAATGGTTGATTTATTGGTATATATATAGTATAATGTAACGGAACCTTGAGACTTGGAGCAAGGACTATCTCCTCTTGTGCTAGGTTTAAGGCGATTTGAGATTTAAAGGAGGCAAAAAGATGGATAAAGAAGCAATCATTAAGGAGTATGCTATTCATGAAGGAGACACGGGTTCTCCAGAAGTGCAAGTAGCTTTACTTACAGCTAGGATTAATCATTTAACAGAACATTTAAAAGTTCATAAAAAAGATAATCACTCTAGAAGAGGGTTATTTAAAATGGTTGGTCAAAGAAGAGGATTACTTAAATATCTTGAAGAAAAAGATATTGATAGATATCGTAGCTTAATCGAACGTCTTGGATTAAGAAAGTAAATTATGAAAAAGGGGGATAATAATTTTTTATCCCCTTTTTTATGTAATAGGAAAGTCATACATTAATAATTACCAATTACTTACTAATAAAAATTTATATTTTATATAATATAGAAACTATATGGTTGTAGGTGTAATGTGTGAATATTAAATTATAATGTTTAGACATTACAACTACCCGATGGTTTCTAAGAAGAATATTATTAGAGGTAGAAACCTCGGAAGGAGAAAAATATGTTTAAAAGTTATTCAATGGATTTGGCAGGTAGACCACTTGTGGTTGAAACAGGTAAAATGGCAGGTTTAGCAAATGGAAGTGCACTAATTAGGTATGGTGAAACAGCTGTTATTGTGAATGTTACAGCTTCAAAAAAACCTAGAGATGGAATTGATTTTTTCCCACTTTCGGTTGATTATGAAGAAAGATTATATGCAGTTGGTAAAATCCCAGGAAGTTTTCAAAAAAGAGAAGGAAAGCCAGCAGATAAAGCTATTCTCGTTGCAAGAGCAATAGATAGACCAATTAGACCATTGTTTCCAAAAGATTTAAGAAATGATGTTTGTGTTAATGCTTTAGTCCTTTCTGTTGACCCAGATTGTTCACCAGAAGTTGCAGCACAAATTGGTACTTCTGTGGCACTTTCGATTTCAGATATTCCTTTCAATGGACCAACTGCTGCTGTTAGTGTTGGCTATGTTGATAATGAAATTGTAATTAATCCAACATTAGAGCAAAGAGAGAGAAATAGACTTAATTTAACAGTTGCAGGTACTTATGAAAAAGTTTCAATGATTGAAGCTGGTGCAGATGAGATTCCTGAAGATATTATGCTTAAAGCTATTATGACAGGACATGAAGAAATTAAGAAGATAACAGAGTTTATCAAAGGTATTGCAGCGGAAATAGGAAAACCTAAGTTTACTTATGAATCATGTGAAGTTCCAGAAGATTTGTTTGAAGCTGTGTCGGAATTTGCTAAAGATAAAATGTATGATGCTGTACAAGCCGTTGAAAAAGAAGATAGAGATGCTAAGATAGAAGCATTACAAACAGAAATTGAAGAATATTTAAAAGAAAAATATGGTGAAGAATATGAAGCTATTGCTCCTAAAATAGGCGATGCAATTTATAAATTAGAAAAGAAAACAGTAAGGCACATGATTTTGGAAGAACATAAGAGAGTTGATGGAAGGGCGATAGATGAAATAAGACCACTTTCTGCAGAAATTGATTTATTACCAAGGACGCATGGAAGTGCTTTATTTACGAGAGGACAAACTCAAGTAATGTCAATTGTTACTTTGGGAACTATTGGAGATGAACAAGAGCTTGATGGTTTGGATGAAGAAACTTCAAAAAGGTATATTCATCATTACAATTTTCCACCATATAGTGTTGGTGAAGCTAGACCTTCTAGAGGTCCAGGAAGAAGAGAAATTGGACATGGTGCTTTAGCCGAAAGAGCTCTTGCTCCAGTTATTCCTTCACTGATGTATTTCCATATACAATAAGAGTTGTTTCAGAAATTTTATCTTCAAATGGTTCAACTTCTCAGGGCAGTATTTGTGGAAGTACACTTGCTTTAATGGCTGCTGGTGTACCTATAAAAGAACCTGTTGCAGGTATTTCAACTGGATTAGTAACAGATGAAAATGATAGAAATAGATATGTTATGCTTACAGACATTCAAGGTTTAGAAGACTTTTTTGGAGATATGGATTTTAAAGTCGCTGGTACTAAAAATGGTATTACTGCTATTCAAGTTGATATTAAAATAGATGGCTTAACAGAGCAAATTATTAAAGAAGCTTTTGAAAGAACAAGAGTTGCTAGAATGTATATTTTAAATGAGGTTATGCTTAAAGCAATTCCTGCTCCAAGAAATGAAATTTCTAAATATGCTCCCAAAATTGTTACAATGAAGATTGACATAGATAAAATAAAAGATGTTATCGGAACAGGTGGAAAGACTATAAATAAAATTATAGGAGATACTGGTGTTAAGATAGATATAGAAGAAGATGGCAGTGTGTTTATAGCTGGTGTTGATACTGATGGAGTTAAAAGAGCACAAGATATGATTGAAAATATTACTATGGAATTAGAAGTTGGAAAAATTTATACTGGTAAAGTTACAAAAATAATGAATTTTGGTGCATTCGTTGAAATTGCACCAGGGAAAGAAGGTATGATTCATATTTCTAAACTTGACAAAAAGAGAGTAGAAAAAGTAGAAGACGTAGTAAAAGAAGGCGATGAAGTAGTTGTTAAAGTTATAGAAATTGATGATCAAGATAGAGTTAATCTTATGAGAATTGTAGACTAAGAATGTAAAATATTTTGTATAGATGACTATTGGCTGTCTATCAAAGATATATATTTGTTTGTATTATATATCAAAACTGGAGGCGAATTCTATTGAGAGTTGTTGCATTTGTAGGACCAAGTCGGTACAGGTAAAAGTCATAGAGCACAGATGGTGGCTCGAGATAGAGGAATTGAATATATTATTGATGATGCCATTTTAATTCATGAAAATAAAGTGATTGCTGGTGTTTCAGCTAAAAAGGCTGGAACAAGGATTGAATCTGTTAAACGTGCACTTTTTTCAACGCCAGAGCAAGTTGAGGAAATTCAAAAAGTTTTAAAAAAAGAAAAACCAGAAAGCATTTTAATTTTGGGAACTTCGGATGAAATGGTAGAAAAGATTGTAAAAAATATTGGATTACCAGATATTGAAGAAACAATATATATTGAAGATGTTGCTACTCCTGAGCAAATTGCGGTTGCTAGAAGTGTTCGTATGTCAGAAGGAAAGCATGTAATTCCAGTGCCAACTTTTGAAATAAAGAAAGATTTTTCAGGATATTTGCTTGATCCATTGCAAATATTTAAATGGAAAGGGAAAGGCACAGAACCTTATGTTTCTGAAAAATCAATTATTAGACCTACATTTAGTTATTTAGGGAATTATATAATTTCAGATAATGTTATTAGAACTATAGCCCAAAAAGTTGCTAAGGATATGGCAGGAATATATAAAGTTCAGCGTGTTAAAGTAGATAGCTATAGTAATGGAATAATGATTTATATTGATGTAATCGCTGAATATAGCTATAATCTTAGAGATGTAATGAAACAATATAAAGATAAACTAAAAAGAGAAATAGATAAGCTTACTGCTATGAATGTTTTGGATATTAAAATAGTTGCTAAAGGTTTGCATATTCCTGAATAAGTTTAAATAAATCTGCCATAATATAATTAGGAGGTAGATTTTATGCAAGTAAGAGATATAATGTCTAAGGATATGGTAATTGCAGATAAAGATGATACTATTTTAGATGTTGCAAAACTAATGAGACATCATAATATTGGGATAGTTCCAGTTGTGGAAAATGGGCAAAAAGTATTAGGAGTTGTAACTGATAGAGATATTGTTTTAAATATGGCAAAATATAATTCTGATCCAAGTAATACTTATGCTAGAGAAATTGCATCTGAAGTGGTTTATAAGGTTAAACCAGACGCAGATGTTGACCAGGCTCTTTCACTCATGAAAAAGCAAAGAATTAGAAGATTACCTGTGATCGAAAATGAATCTTTGGTTGGTATGCTATCTCTTGGTGATGTCGCAGTGTATGCTTTTAATGATGTTGAAGTTGGGGAGGCTTTATTTGAAATATCAAAACCTGCAAAAGCTCAAAATATATAGTAGCTTTACAAGCCAGTCTTGTATGCTTTTTGAAAAAGATTACTATTTTTATAAAAATTAAATTTAAAAATAGTTTATTAAAAAGCATACATGACTGGCTTGTGATAATTTTTGAGACATATTTATAAAAACAGTGAACTGCTGTTGATTTTTTTACGAATTTGTGCGAAAATATATTTAAAATTTATTGAAAGAGGTGTACAAATGGACAATATAATAGATAATAGGACTTGGAAAATAATTAAAAAAATAGCAGTTTTCTTAGGTACGATTTTGGGACTTTTCTTATTAGTGAAATTTGCAGTATTTTTTATGCCATTTTTAATTGCTGGAATATTAGCGATTATAATTGAGCCTTTAATAAAATTTTGTATGAATAAATTGAAAATGAGTAGAAGAGTTAGTTCCATAATAATTGTAACAGTAACAATTATTCTTTTTTGTTTAGCAGTGTTTTATGGAGGAGCATTAGCAATTAAAGGAGTTTTAAAGTTAACTTCTAATCTTTCACCAACTATTTCTAACGTGATGAAAGAAGTGCAGGCGTTTATTAATAAACTTCTTGAAAAAAGTAAGATGCTTTCACCTGAAGTAATTTCTACTATTGAAAATTCAATTATGGAGTTTATAGGTAATGTTGGCAAATGGATTGCAGATTTAGCTTCTAAGTTGCTTGGGTATTTGTCCTCAGTACCAAATCTTTTAATTAGCATTATTATTACAGTTTTGGCTTTGATTTTCTTTACAAAAGATAGAATTTATATGATAGATTTAATGGAACATCATTTGCCAAAATCATGGGTAAAAAAAATTAGGTCAATTACTTCAGAATTTTTTGGAACTTTAGGTGGCTATATAAAAGTTTATGCAAAAATAATGTTTATAACTTTTGTTGAATTATTTATAGCATTTAATATCTATAATATTATAGGATTTAAAATAGGATCTCCTTTTTGGCTTGCAGTAGGTATATCTATTCTTGATGTTTTACCAATTTTGGGCGTTGGTACAGTTTTGAATCCTTGGGCTTTATGGTTACTTATAAAAGGAGAATTTGGTTTTGCCTTAGCTGTTTTTCTAACTTATGTTATAATTTTTATAATAAGACAATTCTTAGAACCAAAATTAGTTAGTAAGCAATTTGGAGTTCATCCTATTATAACTTTATTTGCAATGTATGCTGGATTTAAGACGGTTGGTGTGTTTGGACTTATTTTAGGACCTATTGCTTTAATGATTTTAAAATGTATTTTTGCACCTCAGCTGGAAAGAGGTCTTTTCAAGGATCTATTTGATGAAGAATAATTTTTGGATTAAATATGTATAGCTTTATAAAGTGGCTATATGTAATAATAATATATAGCGGTTATAAAATATATTATCTTGGTAATTGTTGCAATTGTAATAACCTATTTTGTAATATTGAGTAACCAAAATAAAGCATAGGAGTGATTAAATTGCAGGTTGCAATTATTGTTTTAATTTTGATTATATTGTTTTTAGTATTAATGTATAATCAATTAATTAGAGAAAAAAATGAGGTTAATAATGCTTTTTCAACAGTTGATGTTATTTTAAAAAAAAGATATGACTTAATTCCAAATCTTGTTGATACTGTGAAAGCATATGCTAAGCATGAAAAAGAAGTATATGAAAATGTTTCTATGCTAAGAAGTAAAGCATTAAGTTCAACTAAAAGTGATGAAGTTGTAAGATTAGACAAAGATATATCAAATGGAATTAATGAACTTTTGTTGCTGGCTGAAAATTATCCTGATTTAAAAGCATCAGATAATTTCTTGAAGTTACAAAATGCACTTGAAAAGCTTGAAAATGAGCTTTCAGCAGCTAGAAGAACATATAATGCAGCTGTTACTGAGTATAATATTTCCTTAGAATCATTTCCAACTAATTTATTTTCTAAACTTTTTAATATGAAAAAAGCAGAA
>CAYNYD010000055.1:0-7703 GCA_964401375.1 uncultured Eubacteriales bacterium
ATTTTTTATTCAAAACAATTTTATTGTAAAAATATCGTTCGAGTTTCTCTATCGTAGAAGCTGTACACAAAGCAAGTTTCGTAAATCCGATTTTGTGGCTCCAAGGCTTTCCACGTGCTAATCGCACGTGCCGCGTCGCCACAAAATAATTCCGTATTTACTTCACCTTGCTTTATTAACAGCTTCTAACTCATCGAAAAGAACTTTATTTTTACAATAAAATTGTTTTGCTTAATTATTGCCTCCAATTTGCGTTAGCTTCTTTGGTTTTATTTTTACAATAAAGTCCTTTTGACTGACTATTACCTCCACTTTGCATTAACTTCTTTGGCTATATTTTTACAATAAAATTATCTGACTGACTATTACCTCCACTTTGCATTGACTTCTTTAGCTTTATTTTTTACAATAAAATTATTTGACTAGCACTTTATCTAATAATATAAATTATAACTTTCATTAACTTATTTATATTAAAAAATCATTGAACTATTACACTATATATGTGGTATATATTATAAAATTTTGCATAATTATTAATAAACTCTCTTAAAGGAGGAAATGTGATTTGCAAAATTTAATTATACAAATAATGAATAGTTATGGATATTTAGGAATTGCACTCTTAATTGCAATTGAAAATATATTCCCACCTATTCCATCTGAAGTAATACTAACTTTCGGTGGATTTTTAACAACGCATACACTTTTAACCGTCTGGGGAGTTATATTAGCATCAACACTTGGAAGTTACATTGGTGCAATAGTTTTATACTTAGCTGGTAATTTACTTAGTAAAGATAAATTATATAAATTAGTTAATGGAAAAATCGGTAAGATATTACATTTAAAAAAAGAAAACATAGATAATTCTGAAAATTGGTTTTTAGAAAAAGGAAAATATTCAGTTTTATATTGCAGATTTATTCCCATAATTCGAAGTCTAATTTCCATTCCAGCTGGAATGACAAATATGAATTTTACTTTATTTTCAATCCTAACTATTATAGGCTCATTAATCTGGAATGCCGTCTTAGTTTATTTAGGTGCTCTCGCAGGAGAAGCTTGGCAAAATATATCAATATATGTTGGTAAATTTTCTAAAATTATTTTAATCATTTTAGGAATTACATTATTAGGCTATGCTTTTTATAAAATAAAGACTAAGAAGAAACAATTCAAATCTTAATCAAAAATTAATTTACTTTGAATTTATAGATTTAATAACATCTTCTGTAGTCTTATTTTTATCAAACAAATTCAATATCATAAGTGCTATACCAACAATTAATAAAGTAACAGCATAAATAACTACACTCATTTTCCAATTACCTGTTGCCAAATGTGCCCCTGCAAGTGTCGATGAAATAACCGATGGAAATCTAACAAGTGTAGAAATCAAAATAAATCTCAAAGGTTTAAGAGGTAACAGTCCTGCTAAATACACAAGTAAATCCTTTGGTGTTCCTGGTAAAAAGAAAAGTATAAACATTATAAACTCAATTTTTTTTGGATTCTTAAAAATTTTATTATTCATAAACTTGTCAATCTGCTTTTCATCACAAAAATCATATACAAATCTTCTTCCAAGCTTCTTTACCAAGAAAAAAATTATAGTTGTAATAATTGCAATTGAAACCATAACAAATATCGTTCCCCAAACAGGACCATAACACATTCCAGCAATAATCTCTACTGGTTCGCCAGGAAAGACAAACAGAAATATTTGTGCAAATTGAATTCCAAACAAAAGTAACACTCCTGCCCAACCACTATTTGCAACTTTCTCTTTAAATCTAATTTGTCCTTCTGGGGTACTCAAATTCCTCATAACAGGAATTAAATAAACTGTAACTATAGCAAATAAAATTATTGCTAATACCAACAAAACTAATTTAAGAATTTTTACTTTCTTTTTCCTGCTCATAAAAAACCTTCTTTTAACATTTGTAACTCTACTTTCCTTGCACCTCATTTATTTTAACATTTTTTACATGTTCAATTGGCCTCCAAGCCATATTCATATTAAAAAATGCTGCAAAATTTACTAAAACACTAAGCGCTAAAAATAACGGATATGTAACAATTCCTTTCCATACTTTTTTCAAACTTTTTCTTTCTGATAGAACTACTAAAATAGCATGTAAAAATGATACAACTATAAAAGCTATACCAAATTCCAATTTATCTGTAAGAAACAACATAGCCTGCTTTGCTGGCATTGTATAAAATTTCAAAAGATCTATAAAACTTGTAATAAATGAAATTAAAACAACTGGCATTCCCATCATATACATCATCGTATCTATAACTGCTGGTGTTACTGGTCTCGCACTTAAGGAATTAGGTAAGCAAGCCTTTAAGCATTGAATATTTCCAACTCCCCATCTTAACCTTTGATTCCATGTTTGCTTAATTGTAGTAGGTTGTTCATCATATATAACAGCATCATTAACCCACGCAATTTTTCTACCTTTTGCAATTTGCTTTATTGAAAACTCAGTATCCTCTGCTAATGTGCTGGTATGCCAACCATTTTCTTCTTTAATAATATCCATTGAAACCATAAAACCAGTTCCATTTATCAAAGGAGACAATCCTATCTTGTATCTACTATTATGATAAAACCTATTCATAGTCCAATAAAAAATTGCATAATTAGCAGAAATCCAATTATCACCAGCATTCTTGATATCTCTATAGCCTTGTGCTAATTTCTCACCCTCACACAATTTATCATTCATTTTACTAAAGAAATTTGGAGCTACAATATTATCTGCATCAAACACACAAAAGGCATCATATTTATTTGGAAATTCTTTCAAAACTATATCAAAAAACCATTCCAAAGCATAGCCCTTACTTTTCTTTAATTCGTCAAACCTTTCATATACAATAGCACCAGCATCTCTAGCAATTTGTGCCGTATTATCTGTACAATTATCGGCTATAACATATATATCTATCTTATTTTTAGGATATATCTGATTTTTTATACTCTCTATTAAATCAGAAATAACTTTTTCTTCATTTCTAGCAGATATAACTGCCATAAACTTATGCTCTTTTCTAATAATTTTTTTCTTTTTTATAGGTTTTGCATAAGCAAAAAGCCATATAACAACCTGATATATTGTATAAAACATCAATAGAAAAGATAATACAGCCTGTATTATATAAAGAAATTGTAAAGTTTTCATATATTTCATACCCCAATTATTTTTATTTGTACTATCTGTACTAGTACAGTATAATTCATTTCATAAAGTATGTCAATAATATTGCCAAAAAATAAATAAATATTTATCTTTTTAAACCTATCTTTTGTTTCATTAATTCATACTTATCTTTAGCTATTTTTCTAGCTCTTTCTTTACCTTCGTCTAAAATAACATCTAGTTCATTACTATTTATTAAAGAATTATATTTTTCTTGAATTTTTTCTATTTCATGAACCACAACATCTGCTACAGAAGCTTTAAAATTACCATAATTGCTATTTTCAAACTCTTTTAAAACCTCATCACGAGTTCTTTTAGTTATACTAACATAAATATTAATTAAATTACTTATTCCAGCTTGATTTTCTGTGTCATAATTAATTTTTCCAACAGAATCAGTAGTAGCCGACATAATTTTTTTTCTAATTACATTAACATCATCTAAAAGTCTAATAACACCTTTTTGATTTTCCGATGATTTGCTCATCTTTTTAGTCGGATCTTGTAAATCCATTATTTTTGTGCCCTCAGCTCTAATCAATGGCTCTGGCACTTTAAAAGTATCACCATACTTCTTATTAAACCTAATGGCAATATCTCTAGCAATTTCAACATGTTGTTTTTGATCAATTCCAACAGGTACATAATCAGTATCATAAGCTAAAATATCTGCTGCCATAAGAACTGGATAAGTAAATAATCCAGCAGAAAAATTTGCATTTTTCTTACTTTTATCTTTAAACTGAGTCATTCTACTAAGTTCACCAAAATAAGTATTACATTCAAGCATCCATGAAATATTAGCATGATATTCATTTTCAGATTGTAAAAAAATCATATTTTTATTTGGATCTATTCCACAAGCTATATATATTGCAATCAATTCCCTTATATTTTTTGTAAGTGTATTTGCATCTATGGGTACTGTAATCGCATGCATATCAGCTATGAATAATATTGAATCATAAATTTCTTGATAATCTACCATTTGTTTAATTGCCCCTATATAATTTCCTAAAGTAATCACACCTGTAGGTTGTAGCCCAGTTAGCATTTTTTTTCTTTCCATATATTTCATCTCTCTTCCAAAATTTTTATTGCACATTTTATCCCATCTACTGCTGCACTCATAATTCCACCAGCATACCCAGCACCTTCTCCACAAGGATAAATGCCTTTTACATTTGCTACTAAATTTTCATCTCTTATAATTCTAACTGGAGAAGAGCTTCTTGTTTCTACTCCTGTTAAAATCGCATCTTTATCAGCAAATCCTTTTATTTTTTTATCGAAATATATCAGTCCCTCTTCCATTACATCAGTAATAAATTTAGGCAATATCTCATGAAGATCTGCCATCTTGACCCCTGGAAGATAAGTTGGCTTAACGTCTCCAAACTTTTTTGTAATTCTTCTATTCAAAAAGTCTTCTACCCTTTGAACTGGAGCTTTATAATCACATCCTCCAGTTTTAAAAGCTTTTTCTTCTAATTCCTTTTGAAAATACATACCTCTAAGTGGAGATTCTCCTTCAAAATCTTCTGGATTAACACCAACTAAGATTGCACTATTTGCATTTTCTTCATCTCTTAAAAAATTGCTCATACCATTAGTTACAACTGTACCCTCTTCACTAGATGAAGCAATCACCATTCCACCAGGACACATACAAAATGTATATAAACTTCTATCTTTACCATGATAAACTAACTTATACTCTGCTGGAGGCAATTTTAAATTAGTTTTATCTCCATATTGACTTTTATTTATTAAACTCTGTTTATGTTCAATTCTCGCTCCAACAGAAAAACTTTTAGCTTCCATATTTATTCCAAGATTATACAATTTTTCAAAAGTATCCCTCGAGCTATGCCCAATAGCAAGAATAACTGTATCCGTTTCTTTTTTTTTATTACATATAACAGCTTTTATTTCATTATTTTCAATTTCTAAGTCAGTTACTTTTTCATTAAATAAAAATGTTCCACCTAATTTAATAATTTCTTCACGCATATTTTTTAATATATTAATTAAATTATCAGTTCCAACGTGTGGTTTATTAATATAAAGAATTTGCTTAGGAGCTCCAAATTTAACAAACTCTTTTAGAACTAATCTACAATATGGGCTATTTATACCAGTATTAAGCTTTCCATCTGAAAAAGTTCCAGCACCCCCTTCTCCAAATTGAACATTAGAATTAACATTAAGCTTGCCTGTTCTTTTAAATTCTTCTACATCCTTTATTCTTTCTTCTACTTTTTTACCTTGTTCAATTATAATAGGATTTGCTCCATTCCTTGCTAAAATTAGTGCTGAAAAAAGTCCTGCTGGTCCAGCACCAACTATTACTGGATTATAATTGCTTTTCCTATTATTCATTATTTCTGGCAATTTAATATCTTGAACCTTTGTCAATTTTGAAGTCAAACTTGTATCATTACATTCAATATCAATTGTATAAACAAAATAAACATCATTTTTATTCCTTGCATCAATAGATTTTCTATAAATTTTCCAATAAGAAACCTTATCACTTGGAATTTTAGCTTTTTTTAATGCTTTTTCTAATACTTCTTCATCAGAAATATTTTCTCTAATTTTAATATCTTTTAATCTAAACATTTTAAAACTCTATTTTTGCTCCTTCTTTAGTATCAATCATATTTATACCATTTTCTTTTAATTTATCTCTAATCAAATCAGCATATTCATATTGCTTATTTTGTTTAAAAACATTTCTAATTTCAATTACACTCTCAACAAGTTTATTCAAATTTTCATCAGACGCTTCTTCTTTAATTTCAAACTTTAATCCCAAAATATTTCCTGCAAGTTCATCAAAAACTTTTCTTATATAAGCTAATTTTTTATTATCTACATCTTTCGATTTATTAACTTCTTTCACCATTTCAAGCAAAACTGCAATTGCAACTGGTGTATTCAAGTCATCGTCTAATCCTTCTAAAAATCTTTTTTTCATATCATCAATATCTTCATAAACTAAGCCATCTAAATTCATATCCTTGTACCTTTCCGTTTCTTCGATTAAAGATAAGAATTTCTCATAAGTTTTATTTGTTTCATCAAGTTGTTCTTCTGAAAAGTCTAATACACTTCTATAATGATTTTTTACAATATACAATCTAACAAAAGTAGGGCCATATTTTTCAAATAGATCATCAAGATTTACTACGTTACCTAATGATTTACCCATTTTTTGTCCATTTATAGTAATTAAATTATTATGAACGAAATAATTTACAAAAGGTTTGCCTGTTATTGCTTCCGATTGTGCAATTTCACATTCATGGTGAGGAAAAATATTATCTATTCCTCCTCCGTGAATATCAAAAGTATCACCTAAATATTTTCTAGACATTACACTACATTCTATGTGCCAACCAGGATATCCTTCTCCCCATGGTGATGGCCATTTCATTAAATGCGTTTTGTCTGCCTTTTTCCATAAAGCAAAATCTTCTGGATTTCTTTTATCATCTGCCACTTCAATTCTTTCTCCTGAAACATTATCCTCTAAAGTTCTACCAGAAAGTTTTCCATAATCTTTAAATTTTCTTACATCGTAATAAACATTACCTTCATCAGTTACATATGCATATCCTTTTTCAATCAATTTTTGCACAGCCATAATTATTTCAATAATATGTCCTGTTGCTCGACAGCTTATTGTTGGTTTTAAAACATTAAGTTTTCTCATACAATCAAAATACATATTTTCATATTTGTAAGCAACAGCAACTGGATCAAGTTTCTCTGCAATTGCCTTTTTTTGGATTTTATCTTCACCTTCATCACTATCACCAACTAAATGGCCTACATCCGTGATATTTTGAACATATTTAACTTTATATCCCTTATATAAAAAATATCTATACCACAAATCAAATACTACATAGCTTCTTGCGTGCCCAACATGAGGAGGACCATATACAGTTGGTCCACAAACATACATTCCAATATTGCCTTCTGTAATAGGTTTAAAATCATCTTTATTTCTTGTAAATGTATTATAAATCTTAAGTCCCATAAACAAACCTCCAATATTATTTTATTAAGATTATATTATACTTATTAATAAATATCAAATTAAGTTACTAAAAATGAGTTCTTTCATTTCTGAATTGAACTCATTTTTATATAAAAAATCGTTATTAAATTTTATAATATCGCAAAATTACATTACAATTTCAGCTGATATTTTTTATGTTAATTCTCCATATAAAATTTTTATTGAGCATTACATATTTTAACTATTATGGATTTTATCACAAAAAAGCCATAAAATCAAGGGAAAAACAATAAATATCCACCAGCCTAGCTGGTGGTTTTATAATACAATAAATCCCTAACCCTTTGCCACTGTTGAGGATTAGAGATTTTACTCTTCAAAAAGTGTTTAAGTTGTTATTATACTGAACAAATTAACAATTGTCAATAGCATTTTAAAAATATATGCAA
>CAYNYD010000056.1:0-1982 GCA_964401375.1 uncultured Eubacteriales bacterium
TTGTTTCTTTAACTTTACATCTTATAGTTTTTACACCTGTTTCTGCATCATCAACAAATAATTCTCCATCGACATACATTATCACAGGTGGCATATTATCAACTTTAGATACCACAACTTTTCTCTGTAAAATTCTACCTTCTGGGTTTTCTGCAATTATTGTATAAATTCCATTTTCTTTAATTTTTATAGTATCACCATAAGTAAAATAATTCATTTCTGTTTCATCACCACTACCAATCTCAGAAGTTTTTCCCCATTTAAAATTCCATCCTTCTGTTTCTCCAACTTTCACATTTGGTATAGAAACCAATAAATCAGCTTCTTTAGCCCAAGTCAATGGATTTCCAATTACATTCATCTCAAAATTTAATTTATTACTAGTTGCAATTTCTTTACCAAGTAAAAAAGGTGTTAATGTATAATAATCTATATTTTCATAGTTTACCGGTGAAGTCACATATACGTTTAAGCTTCCTTCATTAATTATATATCCCCTATCTTCATTTGAAAGGTGAATCTTACCAAGTTTTTCTAATTCAACATAATAATAATCTCCCGTATCTTCTTCATGAAATTGAGATAGCACTTCTTTTTTTGTTAAGAGAGAAATCAATTCTGTTTCAGCACTTAACATTTTTCCATTATCGTCATATCTAACTGGTAATGTCCCATTTTGAGCATAATATTCAACTACATGCTGTTTAACCAATTCTAGATCATTCATAAAATTAGATATATCTTTATCTTTTCCGAAGTTTTTTATTGAAATTACTGCTGTAGTAGTAATTATTATAATAACAGTTATCGCAATTACTAATACGGTCAATGAATATCCTTCATTTTTTCTTATCATCTGCAATCCACCTCTATATTTAGTTTATACATTAATTGTCAATTTGTAAATAGTTAATTATATCTATAATTTTTTCTTTTTGAATCTCCTTTCTAGAAATTCTTAAAATATATATTGTTGCAAAAAGCAAGAAAAAACTTTTATAATAAGCTGCCAAAAATAATGAAGACAAAAATAGTACAAAAACAAGGACATTAGTAATAAATAAACTAATCGATTTACCTTTCTTATATCCAAATAAAAAAATTAAAATAATTTTCAAAATTCTTCCACCATCTAAAGGATAAATTGGAATAATATTGAAAATTAATATACACATATTAACCATAAAATAAAATTTGTTACTATATAAAAAAGCAAAAATTAAACTTGCAATTGGTCCAGCTATGCTAATTATAAGTTCTTTAAATAAAGAAACATTTCCTGAATATTTTGCATTCACACCAACTGGCATAAAAGATATTTGAACTATATCTACATTAAGAAGAATAGCAATAATTATATGTGCAAATTCATGCATTATTATAAAACCATAAAAAATTAAAAAAGATTCAAGCCTTCCAACAAACAAATTATAAATAATTAAAACAATCAAAGAAATATAAATTTTTATAGTCATTTATATTTCTCCTAAAACATCTTCTGGATTTACAAACCTTCCATCAAGTCTTATTTCAAAATGCAAATGTGGTCCAGTAGCATTTCCAGTCATTCCAACTTTACCTATAACTTCACTTTGATTTATTTTTTGTCCTTTTTTCACATTGATTGATGAACAATGTGCATATAAAGTTTTTAAACTTCCATTTTCAATAATAATACAGTTACCATAAGTAGAATATTTTTGTGCAAGTGTCACTGTTCCATCATGGGCCGCAATTATATTTGTTCCTGTATTTGCAGCAATATCTAATCCAGTATGATAAGAACTAACTATCACATTATCACTTATTCGGCTTCCAAAATGAGAAGTTATAGTCCCTTTTAATGGTGCAATAATATTATAATTAGACTTAATATATATTGCATCATCTGCCATTTGATTTACACCTTCAACTGCACTTTGTAATATTTTTTCTCCTGACAAAAACTCCCCCGATAAAAACTCTCCCGATAGAAACTCTCC
>CAYNYD010000056.1:2082-7551 GCA_964401375.1 uncultured Eubacteriales bacterium
AAACTCTCCTGATAAAAACTCTCCTGAATTAGATGCATCACCAGAAGTTACCTCAAATAAATTATTAAATTTATTTTTTATAAATCCAAAAATTTCAGATATTTCTAGTCCTTCTGACATATTATTTCTTATCCACTCATCTATAAAAGTTATATTGTAATATCTTGCAACAAGAATAGTAATAACAATTACTAAACAAACTATTATTTGATTTAGAAAAATCTTAGTTGCCTTAAATTTTTTAACGTTCTTTTTTTCTTCATGAATATTTTGTCTAGCATTTCTACGATAGCTAGTTCTATCAATAGTTCTTTCCACAATAACCGCCTCCTAGTCTATCTATATGCTTGACCAATATATATAATTCGTATTAAATTACAATTGAAATTATAATACAAGCTATGACAAATAATCCAGCTAGATATAATGCCTCTTTCTTCAATTGTTTAATTTTATCTTGTTTATTTTTATTTTCTATATTTTTTTCTACTTGCACTTTCATTTCATATTCATTAACAATATCTTCAGCTTCAGCTAATATAATTTCTTTTTTCATTTCCAAGTTTTTATTTTCCGTCATATCTGATTTTAATATAAAAATAGCTTCTTCAATTAAATTTGAAGGTATATCCTTTACAGATATAATTTTTTTACCTAAATTCATTGTCATATTACAATCATTCCTTTCTAAAGGCTAAACTAAGTTTTAAAAAATTGCCCAATTGTCTTTAAGTTTTCTATAATTTAAGTAAAACTAGGACATATATTTTCTCCATCTTTTAATATTTCAAAATGTAAGTGACATCCCTCTTCTCTCTCAAATCCAAAAGCTTCACCAATTTTTGAAATTATGTCTCCTTGATTAACTTTATCTCCAATACTTATATCTATATTTTGCTGCAAACAAGAATATTTAGAAATATATCCATTACTATGTTCTATAACAATTGTATATCCATATCTATTATCTTTATAAAAATCTTTAACTATACCATTCGCAACAGCTTTTACATTTTCACCTTCTTTTGCTAAAAAATCTATTCCGTTATGATTAATCCATTCCTTAAGAGTTTTTGAATAAACTAAATGTTCGCTACTATACTCCATTCCTATATCTCCATCAACAGGTTTAATAAAAGATTCATCATCATTTTTATTTGCAAAAACTTCAACTACACTTTCGTTATTCTCTATTTTATCAGTAGTTAGAATATTATTATTTTCATTTGAATTATTTATTTTAACAACATTGTTTGTTTCTTTATTTATAGTGCCATTATTGTTTGAATTCTTTTCATTAGTTTTATTTTTTTCAAGTTCATCTAATTTTGCTATTAAATTTTCTGCAACAATTTTCTGTGCTTCTGTTAAATCTTGATTAAATACTATATCCGATTTAACTTCAGGTTCTTCTTTCTCTATATCTATTTCTTCTGCATTATATCTTGAAAGTTCAACATTATATACAGTTAGTGTAATTGCTAACGAAATAACTCCAATTCCCAATGCACCACATGATAAAATCAATTTTTCTTTATGCCTTTTCACAAACTCTTTAAATTTCATAAAAAAACACCTCCATATCTATGAAGGTATTATTGACAATTATTTGAAAAATATACTTTTATTGTAACTTTTCTATTTCAACTCCTGTATAAAAATGTTTTATTATATCTATATAATTACTTCCATTTGTTGCCATACAATTCGCACCATCTTGACTCATCCCCACTCCATGCCCATATCCAATTGTATAAAAAGTAATAGAGTCTCCACTTTCTTCAATTCTAAAATTAGTCGATCTAATTCCTATTAAAGATCTTAATGTAGTAGCATCTATTATATTACCATCAATACTTAAAGTATCTACTCTTCCACTTCCGGTATAACTTTCAATAACAATTTTAGATTCATTTGTATAATTAGGTACCAAACTATTAATCAATTCTTTAAATTCTGCTTTACTAAATGTTTTACTGTCTTGAAATATATCGTTTTCATTTCCATCAACACTTACCAAATATGGAATTTCAGTTTTTGACCATAAATATTTTACGTTTTCAGTTTTTCCACCACTATTAGCATGAAAAAAAGCATTAATTAATTCACCATTATATAAAATGACCTCTCCAGATGTACTTGTTACTGCACTTTCTAATTTCTCCCATTTTTCATTTTCTTCTGCATCATCCCAAGACGCAAATGCATACTCTTTAGTTTTATATGCTTGGCAACAATTAACATTATCACACATATCCGCTCCATATTCATGCTTACTAATAGCATTTTTCATCTTATATAACGTATATGTACGAGCAACAACGGCTTGAGCTTTCAAAGCTTCTAGTTCGTAAGTTACTGGCATTTCACCAAGTAATACTCCTTTTATATAATCTTCAAAATTCATTTCCACCACTGTATTAGTTTCAGTCAATAGTAATTTTACTGTTTTTTCAGGTTTAAGTGTAGTATCTTTTTTATCCTTATGTATAAAAAGTTCATTAACATTGCCATTAATTAAAGTAGGCATTATAAAACATATCACCATATATAAAATAAATAAAACTATAGCATACCAAAATTTAACATTTTTAATATATTTCTGACTCAAAACAAAAACCCCCTGTCAATCTCATATTTAATAATATGAGGACAAGAGGCCAAAATATTCTAAAATTTATTCTTACTTAAAATTCTAAAATAATATATTAATTTTATTTGACAGCTGCAACTACTTCACTAAATGCTTTAGGATCGTTTACAGCCATTTCAGCAAGCATTTTCCTATTGATATTTATATTTGCCTTTTTCATTCCATTAATCAAGGTACTATAATTAATACCATTTGCTCTAGCAGCAGCATTAATTCTAGCAATCCATAATCTTCTAAAATCTCTTTTCTTTAATTTTCTTCCAACATAAGCATATTGGCCAGATTTCATAACAGCTTGATTAGCCATTCTAAATCTAACGCTTTTTGCTCCAAAATATCCTTTAGCTCTTTTTAACACTTTTTTATGTTTCTTCTTAGAAATAATTCCTGTTTTAACTCTTGCCATTATTATTCGCTCTCCCTTCTAATTAGTTTCCATATGGTAACATTTTCTTAACTGTTTTTTCCATTGTTTTATCAACTAAAGTTGGTTTTCTTAAATGTGCTTTTCTCTTAGTTGTCTTAACATTCAATAAATGTCTCTTGTTCATTTTGTTTCTTTTAATTTTTCCTGTTCCTGTAAAGCTAACTCTTTTAGCAGTAGCTCTATGTGTTTTCATTTTAGGCATATTAAAAACTCCCTTCTTTTATTTAACTATTTTTGGGTTGATCATAAGTATCATACTTCTGCCTTCTAATTTAGGCTCTTTATCTACTGTTCCAACCTCATCTAATGCCTCGGCAAACTTTTTAAGTACATTTGAACCAAATGTAGTATTGTTAAGTTCTCTACCTTTAAATTTAATAGTGGCTTTAACCTTATTGCCATCTTCTAAAAACTTTCGTGCGTTTTTAGCTTTAAATTCAAAATCGTGCGTATCAATTGTTGAAGAAAGTCTAATTTCCTTGACTTCAACAACTTTTTGTTTCTTTTTCGATTCTTTTTCTTTCCTGGCTTGTTCATATTTATACTTGCCATAGTTCATTATCTTGCAAACTATTGGAGTAGCATTTGGTGCCACTTCAACTAAATCTAAATCTCTTTCTTCAGCTATGTTTAAAGCTTCAGGAACAGACATAATTCCAAGTTGCTCGCCATTTTCATCAATGACCTTAACCTCTTTTGCTACGATTTCTTCATTAATAGATAGTTCTTGTTTGATATAAACCCCTCCTTAAATTCATAAAAAAAAGACTTAAGATTTAAGTCTTAAGCCATTCCACGCAATATAAATAACATACAATCAATTCAAAAAATTTAAAATACACTATTTATTAACCATTAGTCATTATAAATGCTAAGGTGAGAAGTGGATGACTTCTTCTTAAACTAAATTGTATTTTAACATCATTTATATAATTTGTCAATAAAATTTTTTCTAAATCTCATCTATTGTACATTGCAATTTTAAATAACTAACAGCACTTTTTACAGTTCAATATATAATATAAAAATTTATAAACGAAGTTACAAAAAAAATTTCCAAAAGAAGTATATATTAATATATTTTGGAAATACTTAATTTAGGTGGTGATAATATATGACAAGCAAGGAACTTTTATATGTTGAAGATGCTTTAGGGCATGAAAAATTTATGAAAACATCTGTAAGCAAGGCTTCGGCCCAACTTACTGACCCAGTTCTTTCATCTTATATGGGAGAATTAGTTCAAAAGCATACTGAAATATACAACAAATTTTTAAATTTATTATAAAAAGAAAAGGTTAAAAAAATATTAAACAATTCTTTTTTAACCAAATTTGTATCTTTAGAAAGGAATGAAAATATCTATGGAAGATCGAGACATAATGGAAAAAGAATTATTAGTAATTAAAGGAGTATGTGATTTATACCAACATGGAACAATTGAATCATCTACAGCTGAAGTTCATGATACATTTAAATGTGCCCTAAATGATACTTTAAATATTCAAAACAAATTATATAATTTAATGGCTGAAAAAGGTTGGTACAAAATGGAAATGGCAAAACAACCTGAAATTGATACTGCAAAACAAAAATTTCTAAATAATTATTAATTAGCTTTTTTGTAATTTTTCTCACACTCGTGTAAAAAAGATTCATGCTATAAAAAATAACATGAACCTTTTTTATTGTGTCTTCTTTACAATTCTACTTGATATTATATTGGAAAATATTCCTCTGTATACCTTTTAATTGAATTGTATTTATTGGCATACCTTCTCATTTTTTTATGCATTTTCTGCACATTTTTCCATTCTTTCGTCACAATTTCAACTAAATTCACTAGATGAACAGGTCTTGCGGAAAAAATTTCTGCTTCAAAATACGACGAACAATAAAACCACGCTAGCATTCCCTTTGAGCCAGTAAAAGCAATTTCCTTTCTTCTACTCATCAAGTCATTTTCTTTTATTTTAGCGAAATCAGGGTTGAAGATAAAGCATACCGATCTTTGATATTCATCTTCAACTGATACTAATGCAGTCCTCTCATAGTCAAGCTCTTCAATTTGAAAATCTTTCACATCATTGCAAGAGAGTTCTCCAAAAGAATCATTAGCCACCCCAAACGTACGAATCTCCATCGTGTGCCCTCCTTTAATATTGTCAGTTGCTCAATATTATCCATAAAATTTTAACAATATAAGTATACATAATATGTAGAATAAAGTCAAGTTTTTTTTATCAAATAATTGACAACTATTAACATTTATATTAAAATATATACGCAGATGTTTAAAAGTTGGCCCGGAAGACTTTTAAACAAAAAGTTAATATAAATATTTGAATGGAGGTTTAATATATACCATGAATAATACTACTCATAGCGT
>CAYNYD010000057.1:0-1531 GCA_964401375.1 uncultured Eubacteriales bacterium
CATGAGAAATTATAAAAACATTATAATAGTGTCTTTACTGTTAGTGCTATTAGCTATGTCTGTGGGCTATTCAGCATTTTCAGGGAATTTAAAATTAAATGGAATAGCTGAAATTATGGGTGAATGGGATGTAAGAATAACTAATGTAGAAGTTAAAAAAGTTAGTGAAGGATGTGATCCAGGTACTCCTCAATATTCTAACACAAGTGTAACTTTTGATGCTAAACTTGCAAAACCAGGTGATTCAATAACTTATTTGATAACAATTGAAAATGCAGGAACTTTAGATGCAACTTTGAATAATGTACTTTTTGTTGAAAATGGAACACTAGCAATTTCTTATTCCACAACAGAAATTAAAGAAAATTTAAAATCTGGAGAAATAACAACATTTTCAGTATTGGTAGAATACAAGTCAAACTATGTTGACCATTTGGAAGATGATAAAAATACAATAATAGGTATTATAGAATATGTGCAAAGCTGACAAAAATTTTTATTCACTTCTTAAGAATTTAAAAATATAAATATTATATAGAATATTATATTCTATTTTTAAACGTGAGGGGATAAAAATGAAAAATAACAAAAATATTATTATAATATCACTTTTAATTGTGATATTAGCAATGGCAGTTGGTTATTCAGCTTTTGCCACTCAATTAACTATAAATGGAACGGCAGAAATTGTTGGTGAGTGGGATGTGAAAATTACTAATATTGATGTTCAAAATGTAAGTAGTGGTTGTGATTATGGAGAACCACAATATACAAATACAAGTGCAACTTTTGCAGCTAAACTAAAAAATCCAGGAGATTCAGTGACTTATGTTGTAACTGTAAAAAATGCAGGAACAATTAATGCTGTATTGAATAATGTAATATTTACACCTGACGATATAGATGGTTCGTCAGCTATAATTTATACAACAACAGAACCAGACGAACATTTGCCTGCTGGTGGAGAAACAACTTTTACTGTAACTGTTAAGTATGATGAAAAATCAACCGAAGTACCATCAGTTAAAACTAAAACAATAACAGGTATTGTAGAATATGTACAAGAATAAAGTATTGTTAAATAATAGAGAAGGCAAAAATAAGCCTTCCCTATTATTTAATACTTAAAATAGGGTGAGAGTTATGAGCAGTATAAAAAATAAAGTTTTATTAATGACTATATTCATATACACTATTTTATCAATTTTTTTATTAATTCAAAATGCTGTATTATATACAAATATAATTAATCCATTATTTTGGAGTGCAATTATAATTTTATTAATTATATATATAAAAAAATATTATATTAAATGCCCAAAAAACAGAAGTTATTTCAAATATTTATTCTTTATTTTAACTATACAAACAATCATTTATTTTTACATTGGATTAATTTATGGCTTTGCTAAAAGTCCATATAATCATGAATTAATATCCATAATAAAAAATATAATAACGCACGTAATTCCAATATTGGGTATGGAACTTTCTAGAAATATTTTATTAACAAGAAATAATAACAATAAAT
>CAYNYD010000057.1:1631-7178 GCA_964401375.1 uncultured Eubacteriales bacterium
GATTGGTTTATATATGGCTCTATGAAAATAGTATATATAGTAATTGTTTATGCATTATTTAAATATATTTTTTTAAAAGAAAAAAGATCTTATAGAAAAAAAGAAAATATTACTTCTGTAAAAATTAGTTATATTATAAGCTTAACTATATCGATAACTTTAATTTGTTTTATGATTGGTATATTTGACTATGAACCTATATCAATTTTATCAAACAGTATGTCACCAACATATGCTAGAGGAGATGTTTTAATTTTTAAAAAATTGACATTAAATGAATTGGAGAAAATTCCTATCAATTCTATAATTGTTTATACTATTAGAAATCAAAATATTGCACATCGTGTTGTTGATATTGTAGAAAAAAATAATACTATTTTGTATAGGACAAAAGGAGATAATAATAATGTTGCAGATAAAGAGCTAGTTGCTGTAGAACAAATACAAGGAATATATATTTTTCATATTAAATATATTGGCTTTCCATCAGTTTGGCTACATGATTATTTTAAAGAGGAAAATGCAAAATTGCAAATGATGTAGGAGGTAAAAATGAAAAAATATATAATTATTATTACAAGTATATTTGTTATCATTTTAGGAATTATATTTACAAAAATAGGATTTAATTATTCTAAAGATTTAATATCATATAGTTACGAAGTTCAAAAAAGTGGTGATTATGAAATTGTATTAAATCCAAATGATTTTTATGATACAAAAGTTTTACCAGCTAATCGTTATTATGCATCAAAATCTATTAATTCAATTATAATTAATTTTAAATATAAATTTGAAGGTAATAAAAATACAAATTTAAAATATAATTATAATATAACAGCTGAATTATTAGGGAATGCAAGTACGAATGATGATTTAAATAAAGAAGTTTGGAGTAAAAAGTATATTTTTTTAGATAATAAAGAAAAGTCAATCACTAATCAAAATAGTTTCTTAATTAGTGAACTAACTAATATCGATTATCAATATTATAGAAGTTTAGTGCAATCTTATGAGGAAAAATATGAAATTGCAATTGATGCTGTTTTAAAAGTGAGATTGAATGTTTTTCTTGATACAGATTCTATACTTCTTTCTAAAGAAGAAAGTGAAGATTATATAGAATTACTTATTCCAATAAATAATACAGTAACAAAAGTTACGGCAAATTATATTGATACAATTTCAAAAGATATATATACAAAAAATGAGACTATTCCAGTTGAAGAAATTATTTGCTTTATAATTGGGGGAACTTGTATATTTATTCCACTAATACTGCTTGTTATAAATTTAAAAAACTTTAAGAAGAGCGAAAAGGAAAAGTATGAAGAAAGAATTAACAGAATTTTAAAAAGTTATAATGATATAATCATAACTGTAACCACTAAGCCACAACTATCTGATTTAAAAACTATAAAGCTGGAAGACATTAATGACTTAATTGATATAGCAGAGTGTAATCAATGTAATATAATTTATTATAATTCAAATGATAAAAGAGAGTTCTATGTAATTATTGATAGAATTGTATATGTTTATAGTGTTAAAAATATACAATAGATGAGGCACTAAAATTGCAAAAGCATTTATAACTGTATAAAGGACTTAGAAGTTAATCATGGGGAGACTTCTAAGTCCTTTATTATAAAATTAATAATTATTTTAATTTAATGTTCTGTAGTTTTATTATTTTTTGTAATCAACTATAATTCCATCATTATTATTTCCAGATAAATCTATCAAAGAATCATTATCTGATGAATTTGAATTTTTCTTTTTATATGAATCATAAGATGTAATGATTGAAAAATCATTAACTCCATCATTATTTGCATCTACATATATGTCTCCATTATTTCCCGTAGATATTGTTGCTGCCGTATCAGTATAGTTTATTGGTGTAGATGACATTGTAATTTCCTCTCCATTATAGAAAGCATTTGAATCTTCTACAGGTTTATTTGCATCACCATGTCCAAATATTTCAAAGTTATAACTTGAAAATTTATGTTTATCAAGATGTTTTTTATTAATAAAATCTGTTGCACCTCTACCAACAAGGTTTTTACCAGAAGCACTTTTAGTTTTATAAATACACTTCTTAAAGCCTAGGTTAACAAACTTAACAGCTCTATAATTTGGTGGATAATCTTTTGAAGCTTTCATATATGCTTGCGTCTTTTTATCGCTTCCTTCTTGAGTAGAAGAATCAGCAAGAACTTTATCGTACTTCCACTTTCTCTTTGTGCCCATTTCTTTTTCCCAGTAGCCAGCTTCGTCCCATGTCATATCACCAAAGACAATCCTTGTTTTTGAGTTTGTAATAATAACATCTTTAAAATATGCAAGAGAAGCATTTTTGGTAAGTTGAGATAAGTTTTGCACAGTTATTAAAGTTCCGCAACGATATTTTCTAAATAATGTAAAGAATGCTTCAGTATCTTTTGTGATATAAAGAGGAAACTCATCAATATAAATAAAGTGTGGAGTCCTTGATTCTTCAGTACCCGGTCTTCTAAGAACAGCATCTTTAAGAGATAATATTACAAACATGCCAAATGCTTTTTGATGAAGTTCACCTAAATCACCTTGACGAGTACAAGCTGTAATAATTTGACCTTCTTCCAAAGCTTTATCTAAATTAATATTATTATTTTTACTACACAAAACTCTTTTAATTCCAGGATTTCTCAAAAAGTTATCTAGTTGAGTAATAGCACCATAAACAAACTTTTCAGTTTCTTTTCTACCACTACCGTAAGTTGATGCAATCTCATAACCATGAATATTAACGGGTGGTTTGTAGAAGTTCTTTTCAAAATATCCAATAAGAGATTTGTAATCATTGGAAAGGACTGGGTCCTTCTTTAAAACTTCGGTCATTTCTTCAGCTAAATCAAAATTGTTAAGAATATCAAGCATATCTTCAAGCGAAGGTAATTCTCCATTATGCATTCTTGGATATACTAACTTTAGCAAAATAGCTAAGTTTTCAAAAGCCTGTTGAGTAACATTAGCAAAGAAAACGTTGTTGCTACTAGCATTTTCTGCTTCATACATTCCCTTTAAAACAGTAGAAATAATACTAGCAATCTTAGCTGGATCTTTGCCTATAAATGGGTTAATTCCAAGTGAATTAGGATTCATTGGGTCAATAATATTTACATCAATATCATAAGCTTTTGCAACATCTTGAACTCTTTGTATACAAGCATTATCAGGAGCAACCAAAGTTAATCCAAGCCCTCTATAATATAAATTACCTGTTTCAGGATCTTCATATTTAAGCATATCTTTAACATAGTTCTTATATTCTTTTCTCTTAGAATCTCTAGGTTTTAAGAATGAAAGTGAAAAATTTCTATTTAAATACTCATTGCTATAAGGGACTTCAAGAGTTGCCATTCCAGATTGCAAAGCATTGTAACCAAGTTTTTTACTTAATTCTCTAAAGAAATATTTCTTTTCAATATCTCCTGCACACATTGGTTCAACAATAGTTGCGGTTTTACCTGTACCAGTAGCACCTTCAACAAAAGTTGCTTCAAAACGAACTTTTTCTGGAATTACAGCAGGCTTACCAGTTTTATCATCTATACAAATTTTAGCATCACAATTAAAAGCAGCTGGAATAGTTGCATCTTTTTTAGATTTTGAAGATTCTAATTTTAGTCCTTTATATTCTTCAAATGCTTCAATCCAGTCAACATCACCATCTAATATATTTCCTGTATAATAAGAAACTATTGAACGAACTGAAAACATTGGAAATATTAGTGACAAAGAACCAAATGCAGGTCCTATCAGTTCTGGCAAGTTAGCTGCAATATACTTAAAATTACTAAAGTGTGAACAAACAAACCATAAAATTTCGTTTATCCATTGAGATGCCATAGAAAAAATTATTATATATCCACAAATTGAATAAAATACAAAAAATTTCATGGGATGTGTAAGAGTAGTATTCATTGGAGAACCACAAGTAATTGTATAACCAAGAACAATAGCAATATAAACTAATGAATATTGTATTGGTGTCCAATAATTTACACATTGACCAGTTAATAAAAGTGATAATAATTCATAGCCTCTGTCAAAAGTAAAATATATGGTAAGTAAACCAAAAATATATGCAAAAAATGTGTTAGTATTAATTTTTAATGGTTTTAATATCAAATATTCAAGTGGATCTAGTAGTTTATCTACAATCCACATTATTTTGCTTGTGATAGCTTTAATCATGTTTACCTCCTATTGTTTATAGAATTTATTAGCAACATATAATTGTGTTTAATTTATAATTTTATAATATAAAAATGCAATTTTTAACAGTAATAATGTTTATTGACAAACTATGTCATATATATTATGCTATAATTTAAGCAAAAATTCAAGTCATTTATAGCATTTTTATATAATTTTATGTAAAATATGACTTGCTTTTGGAGGTAAATATGTATATAATATGTCGGATTACGGAAATCCTGGAATTGAGTATGAAAAAACTAGGCATAACGTTGGCTTTAGAGTCATTGATGAATTGGCCAAAAATTTAAAAATAAATATGTCAAAAAAAAAATTCGATGCTATAATAGGCGAGGGTAAAATAGGAAAAGATAAAGTTATGCTTATAAAACCTCAAACATATATGAATTTGAGTGGTAATAGTGTAAAGCAATTTATAGATTTCTATAAACTATTTCCAGAAGATTTAATAGTGGTATATGATGATATAGATATTGAACTTGGAAAAATAAGAATAAAAAAAAATGGTGGACCTGGCACTCACAATGGGATGAGAAATATTGTAAAAATGATATCAAGTGAAGACTTTGCAAGAGTTAGAGTTGGCACAGATAAGCCAAAAGTTCAAATGGATTTAGCTGAATATGTATTAATGCCTTTAAGTGAAGATGAAGACAATGTACTGAAAGGTTCAATATCTAAAGCCGCTGATGCTATTTTTAAAATAATAACTTCAAGCATAGAAGAAGTTATGAATGAATTTAATTGAACGTGAGAAGGTTAAAGAATAATTTAGATAATTCTTTACTAATCTTTTGTATGTAGGAAGGAATGTTACTAAAAATGAATCAAATAATAATTAACAAAAAGGGTAAAAATGTCGATATTTGTGTTGTTGAGGATAATGTTATTTGCGAAAAATATTTTCATGAATTGGAAAATGAAAGTATTTTAGGAAATATTTATTCAGGTATAGTTGAAAATGTTGTTGATGGAATGCAAGCAGCATTTATTGATATTGGCGTAGCTAAAAATACATTTATGCCAATTAAAGATGCTCTTCCAAAGGTAGATGTTTTAAAGGAAAATGTTGAAATTCCTGATAAAACAATATCCGAAATAGTTTCTAAAGGTCAAAAACTTCTAGTTCAAGTAAGAAAAGAACCAGTAAATGAGAAAGGTGCGAGAGTATCAACACATATAACGTTTCCAGGGAACTATATTATCTTAATGCCGAATACAGATATAGTAACAGTTTCTCAAAAAATTTCTACAGAAGAAAAAAAGAAAAGTTTAAAA
>CAYNYD010000058.1:0-7121 GCA_964401375.1 uncultured Eubacteriales bacterium
CTTTTAACATGCATTTATTCGTACAAATTGCATTTACTTTACAGAATTGCATTTACTTTTTCACTTGACGAAATTAATTTAGTCAATATCTTTTTTCAAAAAATTTCAGTTATTATTTAGTTTGATATTAATTTTTACAAAAAAACACTATAACTTAATAACCAAAAATGCTGAATGGTTAACATTTTCTAACAAAATTTTTTATATTTATAGACTTTATTGTTATAAACATATATAATGTAAAAAACAAAAGAAAGATGTTTCATGTGAAACATTGGTATAATAACAGGAGGTAAAAATGGGAAAGATAATAGCAATTGCAAATCAAAAAGGTGGAGTCGGTAAAACAACTACAGCTGTTAATTTGAGTGCTTGTTTGGCCATATTGAAAAAAAGGGTATTATTAATTGATGCTGATCCTCAAGGTAATGCAACAAGTGGTGTTGGTGCAAATAAAAATGTGGAAAAATCAACTTATGATTTAATAATAAATCAAGAAGATATTGAAAATGTTATTCAAGGAAGTGCTATAGAGAATCTTGACGTATGTGCATCAAATATAGATTTAGCAGGTGCAGAAGTTGAATTAGTGTCTATGATCTCTAGAGAACATAGATTAAAAGAAGCATTAGATGGAAAGTGTAATGATTATGATTATATAATTATCGATTGTCCACCATCATTAGGAATGATTACATTAAATGCAATGACTGCTGCAGATTCAGTTTTGGTCCCAATACAGTGTGAATATTATGCTTTAGAAGGCTTGGGACAATTGATGAGCACTATAGATTTAGTACAAAAACATTTAAATAAAAGTTTAGAAATTGAAGGTGTAGTCTTAACAATGTATGATGCTAGAACAAATTTGTCTACTCAAGTAATAGAAGAAGTTAGAAAATATTTTAAACAAAGAGTTTATAAAAGTGTGATTCCAAGAAATATAAAGTTAAGTGAAGCTCCAAGCTTTGGAATGCCAATAGTTGTATATGATAGATTATCAAAAGGAGCAATTGCATATATGAATTTAGCCAAAGAAGTTTTAAGAGCAAATAAAATAAGAAGTAGAGTTGAAAAATAAGAGAAAGGAATGATGATAAAAATGACAAAAACAGGATTAGGAAAAGGTTTAGAAGCTTTATTTCCATCTAATGTTGATATTGATTCACTAGGAGTAGAAAAAAGTGAGAATGTTATCGAAATGAAGATCAATAATATTGAACCAAATGTTAATCAACCAAGGAAAAATTTTGATGATGAAAAAATAGATGATTTAGCAGAGTCTATAAAGGTGCATGGAGTTTTACAACCTATTATAGTTGCCAAAAAAGGTGATTACTATCAGATTATTGCTGGTGAAAGAAGATGGAGAGCATCTAAAAAGGCTGGATTAAAAACAATTCCTGTTATTGTTAGAAATTACGATGAAAAGAAAACTAGAGAGGTTGCATTGATAGAAAATTTACAAAGACAAGATTTAAATGCATTAGAAACTGCAAAAGCAATAAAAGAATTAATGGTTGAACATTCTTTGACTCAAGAAGAGATTTCTAAAACTTTAGGAAAAAGTAGAAGTGCCATTGCGAATACATTGAGAATCTTAAATTTAGATGAAAGAGTTCAAGAATTAGTTGCTTCTGGAAAAATATCTGAAGGACATGCAAGAACTTTAGCTTCTATTCAAAGTCCTCAGAAGCAATATAAGTTAGCAATGGAAATAGTCAACTTAGATTTAAGTGTTCGAGAAGCAGAAGAGAAAATAAAAATTGAAAAAGGTGAAAAAACACCTAAAAAGGCGAAAAGTAAAGAAGCTCCAAGTAAACTAGAAATAATTTATAAAGATATAGAAAATAGGTTAAAGAGAGCTCTTGGAACAAAGGTTACATTTAATCCTGCAACTAAAAACAAGGGGAAAATTATAATCGAATATTTTTCAGGAGAGGAACTTGAAAGAATTTTAGAAATTTTAGAAAAATAAATTGCTTAAGGAAAAGGGGGAGGTAAAAATGGATGAATTTTTTTCTTTCTTACAATCATCAAATTTTAGTATTTTATTATTAATAAGTGTAGTTTTTTTATTTATTTTGACGATAATAACATTATTAAATATATTTAAAATGAAAAAGCAGTATAAAAATTTAATGGATTTATTGGGGAAAGGACAAGATTTTAATGATAGTTTAAATGGTTATATAAAAGAAGTTGAAGATGTTTCACGCGAAACGTTAAAATTAAAAAACAGAACAGTAAATGTAGAAAAAAACTTAGAAAAATGTGTTCAAAAAGTTGGTGTTGTAAGATATAATGCGTATATGGGTACTGGTAGTGATTTGTGCTTTGCATTGGCATTGCTTGATTTTGAAGATAATGGAGTCGTGATTAATGGTATTTATTCTAGGGATAATACAACAACTACTTATGCTAAGCCAATTGAACATGGGGAATCTAAATACACATTAGTAGATGAAGAAAAAAAGGCGATTGAAATAGCAAAGCATAATGCATATAAATGTTATTTAGATTTAAAATAGGAGGATGAATAATTTATGATATCTATTGTAATTCCTGTTTTTAATGAAGAAGAAGGAATAAAATTAAATATAAATACTATAGCAAAAAACATACCCGAAGATTATGAAATTATTTTAGTAGATGATGGTTCAAAGGATTCTACATGGGAAAAAATTAAGGAATTATCAGATGAAAATAATAAAATTGTTGGAGTAAGATTTAGCAGAAATTTTGGTAAGGAATCAGCATTAATGGCTGGATTAGCTCATGCGAAAGGCGATGCTGTAATTACAATGGATTCGGATTTAGAGCATCCACCAGAATATATTCCAGAGCTCATTAATAAATGGAAAGAAGGGTATAAAGTTGTAGAGGCTAGAAAAACGAAAAGAGGAAAAGAGTCTATTTTCTATAAATTGAGTGCAGGAATATTTTATAAAGTCCTTAAAAAGCTTACAGGATTAGAAATGAAAAATTCTAGTGATTACAAACTTCTTGATAGAGAGGTAGTTAATAAAATATGTGAATTTAAAGAAGGTCAATTATTTTTCAGAGGAATTGTTGATTGGGTTGGCTTTGATAAATGTATAATAAACATTAATGTAAAAAATAGAGAAATAGGTAAGACTAAATTTACTTTAAAGTCTTTGGCTAAATTAGCAATAAATGCAATAACTTCATTTTCATCAAGTTTACTGTATATTACGTCGTTTTTAGGAGCTATATTTTTTATAGCTGCTGTTATTTTAGGAATACAAACTATAGTAAATAAAGTTATGGGAAAAGCATTAGAAGGCTTTACTACCATTATTTTATTACAACTTATAATTGGTTCTTTAATAATGTTTTGTTTAGGTATTATTGGCATATATGTTGGAAAAATTTATGAAGAATCAAAGCGTAGACCACAATATATAGTGAGTGAGGTAAGTAGAAAGGATTAAGATGAGTAAGTTAATTGATTTATTAAAAGATAAAGAGAAAATGAAACATTATTTTATATATATAGTGTTTGGTGCTCTTACTACAGTAGTGGATTTTGTTACATTTTTCTTGTTGAGTAAATATGTGACTGTCCTAAACGAAAATATATCAAATGCTATATCAATATTTGTTTCAACAATATTTGCTTATTTTACAAATAGAATTTACGTTTTCAAAAGTAAAGAGAAAAATATATTAAAAGAATTTGGTAAATTTTTTATTAGTAGAATGTCATCGTCTTTATTTAATATAGTAAGCTTTTGGATTTTAACAACTTATACAAATATAAATAGTTTAATTATTAAAGCTATGATTGCTGTGGTAGTTGTTATTTTAAACTATATAACAAGTAAACTTTATGTTTTTAAAGAGGGTAATAAAAAGGAGGCTGTAAAGGAAGAAAAGTCTCAAATTCCCATTCAATTTTTTATAATATTATTTTTTCTTGTTATTGTAACTTTTAGCTATTTTGGAATGAAATATTATGCCGTTGCAGATGATAATAATCAATTGGGAGTTTTTCATTTAAAAAGCGATAATATTTATGAAGATGTAATTCAAAAATATAAATCATATAATGTGAGACCATTTGCATTTCTTTTTGATGCGTATATTTTTCAATGGTTTTGGGATAATATGTATGCATTACTTGTAATAATGGTAGTGTTACATATTTTTAATATTTATCTTTTTTATAAAATATGTGAAAAAATAGACATTAAATTAAATGAGTTTTGTTTAGTATTATTTGCTGTTTCACCTATTTTAATTGAAGCTTTATATTGGATTTCTGCTTCTACAAGAATTGTATTTAGTTTGTTTTTAGTATTGTCTTCAATATATTTGTTATTATTAAGTTTTGAAGAAGAAAACACGACAAGAAAATTAATTGAATTTATGAGTGCGATTATTATAAATTTTATTAGTGTTGGCTTTTATGAACAGACTATTGCTTTAAATTTGTTTTTATTCGCATTTGTGTTAATTTGCTTAAAAAAATACAAATATATTTTTATACCTATAATGTCAACTACTTGGATAGGAATATATTATGCTTATTTCATGAGCACTAATCAAATGCAGGCGAGAGGTACATTAAAATTAAATGGTATATTTGAAAGTATAAAAGAAGTCATAAAATTAGTTAGTGAAAATTTTAGAGCAGAATATTATAACACTATTAATGTAATAAAAGTTGGTTTTAATACTGCTATTCAACATCCAATTGCTTTGACTTTATTGACTGCATTAGTAATATATTTTATAGTTTATTTATTCAAAAATAAGCAACCAAAAAGTAATAAATATTTAAGAAAAATAATTTTTGCTTTGATTGTTTTTGTAGCACCATTTTTACCTTTTATAGTTTTAGACACATCTTTTATAGCTACTAGAAATATGTATTTGTCGTGGTTTGGAGTATGTGTAATATTAGATTTGTTACTAGATTTATTATTTCAAGATGTTAGATTTGTTAAATCTACAATTATTTCGGCTATATTAATATGTTTAATATTAGTAGATATCGATAGAATTGATGATTATAAAAAAGTTAGTGAATTAGATGATAAAATGGTAAAACAAATTATAGATGTAATAGGTTATGATACAACCAAAACGGTATCAATTAATTATAATCCTGAAGATTTAATTAAATGCAAAAATCTTACGATATATGTACAATGTGCTGCTGAAGCTGATTGGGCTATGCAAGGGAAAATACAAGTTGCAAGAAAAAATGTTGGAATTAGTGATGTATATATAAATTCTGGTCAAGACAAAGCTGACTATGTTATATATTTTGATGAGAATATGAATATAATCAAGTAAATAATTTGCAATTATAAATAAAAAGTTGTTGGTAACAGAATGAGAAAGTTACGTTCGATATAATTTTTGAAAAAAATGAATTGTAACAAATGTATTAAAATTGAGTTACAATCTAGTTAGGAATATTGTAAATGAGAGGAAAATAATGTTATTATTAAGATGATGAGTTGTGGAAATAATCAAAAAATTAGAAGAAGCAGGGGGTATTGTATATGAATATAAAAAATAAATTATTATTAGTTTTTTTAACAATGATGTTAAGTATTTTCAGTGTTTCTTTTGCATCTGAAAATATATTAGTAATACAAAATAAAGAAGTTAAAGTAACGTATAATGGAAATATACAAGAATTTCAAAATGTGAATGGAGAAATTGTTTATCCAATATCATATGAAGGAACGACATATTTACCGATTAGATCTATTTCAACATTATTTAAATCTGCAATTAAATGGGATGGAGTAACAAATAGAGTGTACTTAGGAGAAGGAGAAATAGATACAACATCAAGTAGAACGGTAAATAATTTTGTAGCAGGGAAAAATACAGAAATTACAGCTATATTAAATCAAGATGTAAAAATATATTATAATAAAAAGGAACAAACATTTACAGATGTGAATGGAAAAGTTGTTTATCCAATATCATATAATGGGACAACGTACTTGCCAGTGAGAGCAGTATCTAATTTGTTTGGTTTAGAAATTGACTGGGATGGAAAAAATAATACGGTTATTATTAAAGAAAAAAATACACAGACAGGAGGGAACTCGTCAAATAATGAGTCAACGATAGTAAGCTTACAAGTAGGAGATTATGTATCATATACACCAGACATTGAGGCAAGAGATTCTTCAGGAGAAGTTGCAAGTTGGAGAGTATGGAAAATAGAAGGAGATAATATAGTAATAGTGCCAACGAAACCACTTGGAAAGTTAGCTTTAGAGGGAGCAGAAGGCTGGTTAAATGCAGAAGAAAAAATAGAGAATGAATGTGATAAATATATAAATGAAAGGCTAGGAATAACAAAAGAAGAAATAAGAAGTATGAAGATAGAAGATATAGAAGAAGTAATGTCAGAAGAAGAATTAACACAAGCAAAGCAAAAGTATGATTGTGGAAAAGAATTTACATATAGTAGTGGAACATTTTATGCGGAAAAAGCAAATGGAAGTAGTGGAACATTTGATGGATATAATACAGCATTAAGTAGTGGACAGTCAGCTAGTTCAAGTAGTCAAGTAACATTAGTAGGCACATATTGGTTTAAGAGTAACCCAACGTGGAACAAGTTAAATAATACAAAGGTTGGAATGACGAATGATACGTATGGAACGATATTGGGTTATAATAATTGTTGGGTCGCCTCTCGCTGTGTCGAATGCGAGTCAAGCAGTGCTTCATTCCTTGTGCGCAGTGTGAATCGTGCAGGCATAAGCGACGGTATCTTGTATGCCTCAGGTGGTGGCATGGGTATCGCCAACAGTCAGGTTCGCCCTCTAATTTCTCTAAGTTCTAAGCTATTTACAGGAGAAGGTCAAGGCACGTCAGGCAACCCATGGCAACTTGCAAAAAGATAAACTTGAGTTTGACAGTTAAATGTTAAAAGCTTTGGTATTCAAGCCTTTCAGCATTTTGAAAATGCGTACTTGGCTTATGTACATTATGAACGTTCTTAAATGTGTGAATATTGAATATAAAATGCAATATGTTTTGATGAAAAAGAAAAGTAAATTTGTGTAATAAGAAAGTCAGATTAAGATGGCATAATGAAACTAGTCAAAAGTTCTCAACTA
>CAYNYD010000059.1:0-7026 GCA_964401375.1 uncultured Eubacteriales bacterium
CTAGAACTATATTTATAGGTGATGTATCTGATAAACAAAGGGAAATGTATGAATTGGTAAGAAGGACACAAGTGAATGCAATCAATAATATAAGAGTTGGAATGACGGCAAAAGAAGCAGATATGTTAGGAAGAAGGTTTATTTTAGATGCAGGGTTAAATTATGCACATTCACTTGGTCATGGTATTGGTACGGTGGTTCATGAAGATTTAATTTTATCGCCAAAACGAGATACAATATTAGAAAATAATATGGTTTTTACAATTGAACCAGGGATATATTTAGAAAATGAATTTGGTGTGCGAATTGAAGATGTTGTGTTATTGACTGAAACTGGAATCGAGACATTATCAAATGCAACAAAGGAATTAATTGTAATTAAAAATTGAATAGAGAGGATGATTTATTTTGAAACTTAATTTCTTTGCAAGAATTTATTTAGCAATTACCGATTTCAGACTTTTTCCTTATATTGTTCAAAAAGAAAAATTTGTTAATGCCTTATTATATTTTTTAGGATTTATTTTATTAGTATCTGCTATTTTAGCTACAAGTGTGTCTATAAAAATTTTAAGTTGGCTTAATGATTTTATGTTGGTATATGATAGTCAAGTAGAAGAATTTTCAATACATAGTGGAGAATTATTTTTAGAAAAACCAATGAATTTTGAATTCAATAATGTACAAATTTATGGTGATGATACATTAACCAGTAAGGACATAGAAAAAGAAATAAATAAAATTGATAATGGTCAAAACTTTTTGCTATTAGCTGTTAAAGATGGAATTGGAATAGGAAATAAAGAACAAGGAATGATTTTTATTACTTATGATCAACTAAATACAAATAAGTTAGAAGTATATGAAATGTTGAAACATTCATTAACAAGTGCTGTATCTAGACTTTCTTTTGCAGGAGCGATTTTGTGTGGTATATTTGTTTCATATTTAATATCGAAGTTGATTCATGCAGTTTTTGCTGCTTTGTCATTACTACTATTAGGATTTATATTTAGAACAAAGTATAAATTTATAGATTATTTAAAAGTAGCTTTTTATGTTATGACATTACCAATTATTGTTGAACTAGTTGCATTACTAGTTATTGGAAAAATTAATGGCTATGCTACTTTCACATATTTTATACTAATGTATGTTTATATGTACTATGCTATTAGAGCACTTAAACTAGACAATATAATTACGACTACACAAGAGAAAATTTTAGGAATGAAATTTACAAACGGTTCAGAAGAGGATAAAAAAGAAACAGACAAACAAAAAGAAGAAGATAAAAAGCAAAACGAAGAGCTAAAAGAAGGAGAAAACCAAAAGCAAAAAGAAGAGCAAAAAGAAGAAGAAGACCAAAAGCAAAACGAAGAGCAAAAAAAAGAAGAAGACCAAAAGCAAAATGAGGAACAGAAAGAAAATGGAGACAAAAATAAAGACAAAGGGCAAAAAGAAGACGAAGATAAAAAGAAAGAAGAGCCAAAAGAAGAAGAAGACAAAAAGTAAAACGAGGACAAAAAAGAAGGGAAGTAAAAATTAAATGGAAATCAAAAAAGAAGATATTAAACATATTGCTAATTTAAGTATGCTAAATCTTTCAGATGAAGAAATTGAAAAATATACTAAAGATATGGAGCAAATTGTTGAATTTGCAAATAAAATTAATGAAATTGATACTTCAAAAATAGAGGAATCTGCTTTTGCTTTGGATGCGACTAATGTCTTTAGAAAAGATGAGGTACGAGAATCTTTTGATAGAGAATTGTTACTTAGCAATGCACCAAGCAGTAATGGCGAGGCATACAGTTTACCTAATGTTATGGAATAGAATAAAAAGAAGTAGTTTGAAAGAGCATAACTATATGTGTTTTGCAAATAAAGTGAGAAAGGAATGAATTTTGTAATGAAAACAATTTGTGAAATGACGGCTCACGAAATAAGAGAAGCTTATGACCAAAAAAAGTTGACAGTTACAGAAGTAACTAGGGCTTTTTTAGATAATATAAAATCTAAAGATGGTGATATAAAAGCATATATAACGGTTTGTGAAGATGAAGCAATGAAACAAGCAACGGAACTTCAAAAGATGTTTGATGAAGGGAAACAATTAGGCCCACTTGCAGGAATACCTATTGCAATAAAAGATAATATTTGTACGAAAGGAATTAAGACTACTTGTGCATCTAGAATGCTTGAAAATTTTGTTCCTCCTTATGATGCAACTGTTATGAATAAAATTTATGATAATAATGCTATTGTTATTGGGAAAACTAATATGGATGAGTTTGCAATGGGAGGTTCAACAGAAAATTCTGCTTTCTTTAAAACTAAAAATCCTGTTAATTTAAATAAAGTTCCTGGAGGTTCTTCTGGTGGTAGTGTAGCTTCTGTTGCTGGAAATTTAGCACCTATTTCATTGGGTAGTGATACTGGAGGAAGCATACGTGAACCTGCTTCATTTTGTGGAATTGTTGGAATGAAGCCAACATATGGTCTTGTTTCTAGGTATGGTTTAGTGGCATTTGCATCTTCACTTGATCAAATAGGGCCTTTGAGCAAAGATGTTACAGATAATGCTGTTTTATTATCTGCAATAGCTGGTCATGATAAAATGGATTCAACTTCAGCTGAGCTTGAAGAAAAAGATTATACAAAATCTTTAGTGAATGATGTTAAAGGTTTAAAAATAGGTGTACCAAAAGAATATTTTGGTGAAGGGATTAATGAAGAAGTTAGGGGTGCTATAGAAAAGGCTATTCAAAGATATAAAGAGCTTGGAGCAATGGTAGAGGAGTGTTCACTTCCAACAACTGAGTATGCACTTCCAGCTTATTATATAATTGCTTGTGCCGAAGCTAGTTCAAATTTAGGCAGATATGATGGAATAAGATATGGATATAGAACGAAAAACTTTGATTCATTATGGGATATTTATAGGAACAGTAGGACAGAAGGTTTTGGAGATGAAGTTAAAAGAAGAATAATTTTAGGCACTTATGTTTTATCTTCAGGATATTATGATGCTTATTATAAAAAAGCACAAAAAGTTAGGACTTTGGTTAAAAATGGTTTTGAAGAAGCATTTAAAAATTTTGATGTTCTTGTAACTCCAACAGCTCCAACAGTTGCATTTGATATTGGAGCAAAATCAAATAATCCACTTGAAATGTATATGACAGATATTTTGACTGTGTCAATTAATATTGCAGGTGTGCCAGCAATATCTATTCCGTGTGGGAAGGATAAAGAAGGAATGCCAATTGGAATGCAAATTATAGCTAAACATTTTGACGAGGAAACTTTATATAGAGTTGCTTATACGTATGAGCAAAATGCTTAAGAATGAAAAATAATCCACAGTATCTAAAACATATAAGTCTTTATAGTAGACTTTAAATACTATAAATATTATAAATACGAGGAATGATTTTTAAAAATGGAGTATGAAGTTATAATAGGAATTGAAGTTCATGCTGAACTTTCTACTAAAACTAAAATATATTGTGGCTGTACTACAGAATTTGGTGGAGACCCTAACACACATTGCTGTCCAGTTTGTACTGGAATGCCGGGGGCGTTGCCAGTATTAAATGAAAAGGTTGTTGAGTATGCAGTAAAAGCAGGTCTTGCAACTAATTGTGATATTGCAAGAGAGAGCAAACAAGATAGAAAGAATTATTTTTATCCAGATTTACCTAAAGCTTATCAAATATCTCAATTTGATAAACCTCTTTGCGAACATGGTAATGTAGAAATAAATTTAAATGGTAATAAAAAAACTATTGGTATTACAAGAATACATATAGAAGAAGATGCGGGTAAATTGATGCATGATAGTTATACAGGAGGAACTTTAGTTGATTTAAATAGAGCTGGTGTTCCATTAATTGAAATTGTTTCGGAACCTGATATGAGATCTAGTGAAGAAGCAGTTGCTTACGTTGAAAAATTAAAAGGAATTTTAGAATATATAGGAGTTTCAGATTGCAAAATGCAAGAAGGCTCTCTTCGTGCAGATATTAACTTATCAATAAGACCTGTTGGCACAGAAAAGTTTGGTACCAGAACGGAAACTAAAAACTTAAATTCATTTAGAGCAATTGCTAGAGCTATAGATTTTGAAATTGCTAGACAAAAAGAAGTTTTAGAATCTGGTGGTGTTATTTATCAAGAAACGAGACGTTGGGATGATGAAACAGGAGAAGGTTATGCAATGAGAACGAAGGAAGATGCTCATGATTATAGGTATTTTCCAGAACCTGATTTACTTCCTGTACATTTATCAGAGGAATATATTAATAATTTAAAGGACACTCTTCCAGAACTTCCAGAGAGTAGGAAAGAGCGCTATATAAATGATATTGGACTTCCTGAATATGATGCTGGAATTATTACTTCTTCAAAATATTTATCTGACTTTTTTGAAGCTACAACAAAAGAATGTGGAAATGCAAAGGCTGTTAGTAATTGGATTATGGGAGATATTATTAGAATAGTTAAAGATAAATATTTAGAATATAGTGAAATACCAATTACACCTACAAATCTA
Source organism: uncultured Eubacteriales bacterium (assembly GCA_964401375.1). Taxonomy (GTDB): domain Bacteria; phylum Bacillota; class Clostridia; order TANB77; family UBA1234; genus UBA1234. Next base: position 4,559 of record CAYNYD010000059.1, read on the forward strand.
GCAAAATTAGTTACACTTGTGGATAAAGGAACAATTAGTAGTTCTATTGCAAGAAAGGTTTTTGATGATGTTGTTGAAACAGGTAAAGATCCTGAAACTATTGTTAAAGAAAAAGGACTTGTTCAAATTTCAGATGAGGGTGCAATAAAAGAAGTAGCATTAAGAATACTTGAAGCTAATCCACAATCAATAGCAGATTATAAAGCTGGAAAGGATAGAGCATTAGGATTTTTGGTAGGTCAATGTATGAAAGAAATGAAAGGAAAAGGGAACCCACAGATTTTAAATCAAATTATTTTAAAAGAATTAAATAAATAAATTTTTTATAGGAGGGATTTTTTATGGATGAAAATAATCAAAATTCATCAGATGAGCAACAAAATAATTCAACCATAGGCAATGAAGCAAAAGAAGGACAAGTAGTAGGGGCAGATGGATTTTCTGAAAGTGACAAACAAAGTGGAAAAGCTTTAGCTATTATAGCTTATTTGGGTGTACTGGCACTAATACCATATTTTTTAGAAAAAAATAATAAATGGGTTAGATTTCATACAATACAAGGAATTAATTTAATGATATGGGAGCTTATATTTACTGTAGTAGGATTTATTCCAATTATAGGAAAAATTGCATTTATAGGAAATGCTTTTTGTTTAGCACTTTTAATATTAGGAATCATGAATGTTTGTAAAGGCGAAGCAAAGGAATTACCTGTAATCAGTTCATTTAAGTTTATAAAAGAATAAATATATGTTATGTATAGAAGATTTGAGAAATAATCTTTTGCTAAAGTCTGATAAAAAAATTGCCGAATTTAATAAAAAAATTTGTCCTGATACTAAAAAAGAAATTATTGGTATAAAAGTGCCGGAGTTAAGAAAGATTGCTAAAAGTATTGTTAAAAATGGAAAATATATTGACTATTTAAATAAAGCTATAAATTTAAATGACAAATACTTTGAAGAAATTATTATTCAAGGATTAATCATTGGTTATTCAAAAATGGATTTAGAAGATAAATTCTTATATACAAAAATGTTTATTCCCAAAATAGATAGCTGGGCAATTTCGGATACTTTTATACCAACTTTTAAATTTAAAGAAGAAGATTTGGAAAAAGTATGGAGCTTTATACAACCTTATACTAAATCAAAAAAAGAATTTGAAGTCAGATTTGCGGTTATTATGATGCTTGACTATTTTATTAATAATGAATATGTGAATAGAGTTATAGAAGTAATAGACAGTATTTATAATGATAAATATTATGCTGAAATGGCAATGGCATGGACTTTGGCAGAAATTGGAATAAAATATAAGGATATATTAATGAAATATTTAAAAGGGAAAAATAATTTAGATAAATTTACATATAATAAAACATTACAGAAAATGATTGAATCGAACAGAGTTCCTGATAATGATAAAGTTATTTTGAAGAGAATGAAGATTAAATAATTGGTTGTTCATATTTTGTCTCAAATTGCACAAACAAAAAAATTTTATCCTTTTTACAAAAAGCTTTAGCAATACGTAATTGATTTGAGAAAGAAAAAGAGTATGGCGTTATAGGAATAAAGATAATTTACTATGGTATAGGAATTGATAAATATTAGAAATATGGAGGTAGTAGAGTGTTAGATTTAAAAAAATTACAAAAACAAATATATCAAAATAAAGTAGATAAAGGATTTAATGTAACAGATGTTAATAAAGAATTTTGTTTAACATATGGAGAAATTGCAGAAGCATACGAAGCATGGAGAAAGAAGAAAGACGATTTAGGAGAGGAATTGGCTGATGTTTCTATATATTTATTAGGATTATCAGAAATTTTAGGAATAGACTTAGAAGACGAAATTCAGAAAAAAGTTTATAAGAATTCTAAAAGAGAATATCAAGTCATTGATGGTGTAAATACAAGAATTAAAGAGTTTGATGAAGAATCTGAAGGGGTAATCTCAACGACAACTTACAATAAGTAAAGCAGATAATAGTTGAAAGTATCTTGTTGCCTAAAAAATAAGGCTATTTTTATTAGAAGCCCCTAAAATCGTTTTTAAGGCATTTTTTTATAAAAGCAAACAAAGTTTTATATGTCTAAAAATAATAAACTAATATAAAGATATAATAAATTAGAAATATTATAAGAAATTTTTTAAATAAAACCATATTATAAAAAATGGCATGATTTATATAATATGAAATAATAATAATTGAATAACCAGGATCAAAAATAAAGAGTTTTTATAAAAAAGATGATAAGTTATATGACTTGAAAGTAGCTATATAAAAGGAATAGCAGAAATTGAAAGGGGGTACTTGAAAGAGGTATCTTATATTTTATTTCATATTTTGCACAAAACTTTGATAATATATCCTTATTATGTAAAGTGTCAATATTGCTGTATACTACAATTATTATTTGACAAAAGTAATAAAAAATTGTATAATGAATATACTAAAAG
>CAYNYD010000060.1:0-6956 GCA_964401375.1 uncultured Eubacteriales bacterium
TAATAATAGCAAGAACAAAACATGATACTTATCAATATGAAGGAATACAGATATATGATATTGCCGATTGGTTAAATAATTAACATTAAAACATTTAAACAAACCTAAATCTAGGTTTGTTTTTCTATTAATTGTATTATAAAATAATATTGAAATCTGTGTAAGCTTTTATCATAAAAGGAGGGATAATGGATATACAAATCCTATAAAAATAAATAGTAAATAAAAACTAAAGAAAATAAAAAAGCCCATTTTTTAAGACTTATAGGACTATAATTAATACTCAATTACTAAACAAGCTTAAAGTTAATAAAAAACTTGCAATATATTTAAAATAAAGGAGTTATGACTAAATCATAGCTCCTTTTAGATACTGGTCGAGGTGAGTACTCGGCACTTTGTGCTATCTCCTATGATATTTCAACCTTTTCAGAGTTTGCATTTTCTTTTGCGGAACACTTTTGCGGAAATTTTTTAGTTTTTAATTCCTTAAAATTCCGCATAATTCCTGCTTTTTCTCATTAGTATTGAAGAATTTTTTATACTGCAACTTCATTTTTATCTAAAATAGCACCAAATATATTTTTATTTATTAAATAATTTACTACATTCTTATTCTCCGACTTAATAAAATCAGTATCTATATCAACATAGTATTTCATTGTAATAGAAATATCTGAATGACCTAATATTTCTTTTAATACATTTGGATCAATTTTTGCCTCTGCACATCTTGTCGCAAAAGTTCCTCGAAGCATGTGAGTGTGCAAATCCGTTCTAATTATTTTCTTGCCTTTAGAGTTTTCTTCTTCATAAAGTCCGATACCTAGTTTTAATCCTGCTCGTTTTAGTGCTGAATTGATACTTCCTTCTTCATATAACCCATATTGTTTATTTGTTGGATTATAAAATAGCAAATGAAACTTATTAGGAGTAATATGGCTTACCGCTTCCTCTAATGCTTTTCTACTAATATCATTTAATTCTAGCACTCTTTGACCTGAAAGAGTTTTAGTAGTTTCTCCTATTCTTGATTTTCCGTCTGTATCTTTTGTTTGAGTTCTCCTAATAGTTATTGTTCCTTTTTCTAAATCAATATCTTTCGTATAGTCTAGCACTAAAGCCTCTCCTATTCTCATTCCTGTACTAATGAGTAGCAAAAATAAATCTTTATGCTTGAATTTTGAATAACTTACTTCATTTAAAAACTTTAAAAACTTTTTTTGTTCTTCTATTGTAAGTGCTATTCTATGATGACTATTATATTCGCTTTTTGGTTTTTCAATTCTCTTATAGCCTTCTAAAAAGTTTTCTTTTATAATACCTTCATGGTAAGCTTCTCCAAATCCCATACATAATAATTCATAGTTCTGCTTTATTGTTGTTTTTGAATAGGCTTTAAGTGTAGCAAGATAATTAACTACATCTTCTCTATTAACCTTTGAAATAGGCTTATTTGCAAATGATGCGTTTTGAATTTGTTTTAATGTGTCTAATTTCCTTTTATAAGTTGATTGCTTAATTCGATTTAACTTAAATTGTTCTTCTATAAGTGGCTTTACTAAATCTACTAATGTTTTGTTCGTTTTCGTTATAATTTTCGGTCCGCCATTTTTATCTAGGTCTAGCTTATACTGCAAAGCATTTTTTAATGCTTCTTCTTCAGTATTTGCGACAAAACTTTTTCTTAATGTTTTTCCAGTTGTTTGATCTCTTCCAGTAGTTAAAATTGCCTTACAAGTTTTAGATATATAAAACTTATCGCACCCTTTGCATAATTCATATTGTTTTTCTTTGTCAATGTTCTTATTTTTTTCACAATTAGCACATATTGAATCATCATATTTACCTTTTGGCTTTTTTGAAATATATGTGCCTACACTAATTCCCTTAAATTTCATAATATTGTTCTCTCCTTTTTTGATAAAATTTAAGGAAAACTATTGCTAAAATTGAGTTTTATATGCTATAATTATATCAGTTAAGGAAATTTATAGCAATAGTTTTCTTTCAGTTTTTAATACATATTGTATAGAAGGTTTAAATGTAGCTTATTTAAATCTTCTTTTTTATTTTTCATTTTCTTCATCAAATACTCGTCTTGTTTTGAAATATTCTCTAAAGTTTTCTTCAGATATTTTATAAGCTCTTCCTATTTTTTCACAAGGAAAATCTTTTCTGTGGAATAATTCTAAACAAGTCTTATTTCCTATACCTAATATTTTTCTTACATCTGTTGTAGAAAAATAATTGCAATAAGATTGAACATTTACTCCCATATAACATACTCCTCCTTTCATTTTTATTTTGAACGATATTTTTCCTATCCCTCTGTTCTGGGCAATGTTAGATGGTATTTTCATACTTCACTGGATTTCCACCACTCCGCTTTCCTGCCGAGTTGCACCCATTGCTTGCGACGGTTTTATCACGCTCGAACTGTGGCTATGCAAGTGTATCATTATTGTGTATCTAACTATTGGATATTTAGTTTTCAAAGTACCATTAAATTGTTAGTTTATGCAAATATACATCTTATAAACTAACAAAATTATAACATCTTCTATTGCATTTGTCAATAGTTTATGATAATATATTTATAATAAAATAACAAATATATTTTTTAATGTAGATGGGAGTGAGTTTATGGATAGCTTATTTAATATGTTGGAAACAAATAATAATAAATTTTATTTTGATGAAAATGCTAAAAAGAAGGTAATTATTTATAATATTTATAAGAAATATAAAAATACATATACATCACATATACAAAAAAGTGAACTTAATATTGGGGAACAACTTTGTGATTTTATAAATACTGATTTTGAAAATATTGATAGTTTTAAGACTTTTATAAAAAAATATGGAATAAACTTTTTCTTGAATTTAACAGATATAAAATATTCGGATTTTCCAGTTCCTGCTGAAGAATATGAAAAATCATTTGATATAATATTTAATGAATACAAATATACTCTTGTTTCATTTAGACAAGACATAATGCTCGATATTGAATACATATTTAATATAAATAATTTGGAAGAAACAAAAGACTTAACTTCATTACAAAGATTTCAAATTATGACAAATAGTGATTTGGGAAGCAAATCTTTGAATTACATTGATAATAATAAGATTAAAATAAATTTATCTGCATTTGAAATATTAAGGGAATATTCTAGCTATCCTATGAGGCAAGATGAAACACAACGAATAGTAAATAAAGCTAATATTTCTTCTTCATATTTCATTGAGTGTACTGATATTATACAAACATTACTTATGGAACTTTTAGAAATAGCAAAAATCGACATTGAAATAAAAAAATGTAGAAACTGTGGTAAATTCTTCGTTCCAAATAATAGGTCTGATGAAATATATTGTAGCAATATTTTTGAAAATGGAAAGACCTGTAAAGAAATTGGGCATTTCAAGGTTCAACAAAAAATGATGCAAGAGAATGATAATTTAAGAATATATAGAAATGTCTATCAAAAATTATTATTAAGAACAAGAAGAAATCCAAGTAATGTTCAATATGCAAAAGATTTTGAATTTTTTAAAGATGAAAATAATAAATGGAGAGAAAATATTAGTAAAGGAATTGCTACTGAAAAAGACTATTTAGAATGGTTGAAAAAGCAATAACTTGCTAGAAAAATTCATATAATTAAAGTATTATTTGCTTAACTAAACAATAAAAATAATATATCTGCACGAATGACATGCAAGATAACACAACTTTTTATATTAAAATTACATTTATATAAAAGACAAGGAAAGGATATAGAGTTGTGAGAGTTAAAAGACTCAATGATAAATTAAATATTATTGGTTCTAATGTAAAAAAATACAGGCAACTTAACAATTATTCACAAGAAGAACTTTGTAATAAATTAGATTTATATGGATTAAATTTATATCATTCTGATATATATTTGATTGAACATAATAAAAGAATAGTTAAAGACTATGAAGCATTAGCATTTTCAAAAATATTCAATATAACTATTGATGAATTATATAAAGGCACTGAAAAAGAGCTTAATTAAAAATAATCCAGGTGTAACTGGATTATTTTTATAATTGATATTGCACGAATATCGTGCAATTTTAAGCCAAAAAATTAATTTGATACTTGGTTATATTCTAAATAAAATATTTCCTTTTGCAAATCCATAATTCTATTATCGGTTAATATAGCATCTTCTTTATTTGATATTGCTTTTTCAATATCATCTATTTTAGAATATACTTCATTTTTAGTATCTTCATTCAAATATTTTAATTCTAAACTTGATTTTAGTTGTGCTAATTCTTCTTGCAAAAAAGTTGATGGATACTGATTATTTGATGAAAAAGCTATTATTACAATAAAAATAAAAATAGATAATAGTATAATTATTAAATAAAAAATAATATTTTTTATTTTTGACATAATTTTCTACTCCTTCCCGAAATAACTTAATATATTATATATTTATAAATTTGAATAGTCAATAAAATGTTTCTAAAAATAGTATTATTTACTACTTTTAAATAGTTATTTTAATGATTTTTGGAAATTATAATAATAACAAGAGGTAGTAAATTATGAGTTTATTTGATAAATATTTATTAAAAAGGGATAATTTTCAAAAAAGAAGAATTGAAATATATGTAGATCTTTATGAAGAACTACAAAATTTATCAAAAATATATGATGCTTCTATAAATGACTTAGTTAATATTTCTATAATGGAAATGATAAATACTAATAATATTAATATTTATGAACCTCATACCAATTTAAGAGAATATCATAGTTTTAGCATTAGAGAATCTTTATATAAACAATTAGAAGAAATAAAAAGAAAATATAAGTTATCTATTACACAGTTAGTTAATATTGCTATTTTTAATGCCATTGAATTAGAAAACAATTAATAGAGAAGAATTGTAATATAGAATAATTATATTGAAAAAAGTTGTATGTTTTAAAAGTAGGTAGTTGTTTACAACTATCTACTTTTTTTGTTATACTATTATCAGATAAATAAGTTGGTGAAAGGAGATATTTATGAGTATTAAACAAAAAATTTTTGTTACAATAGGCATCATAGTAATTATTGGAGTAAGTTTTGTAGTTGGACTGTTGGTAGGACAAAAAAATGTATCAAATAATGATACAGAAGTTAGTAAAGTATATAGTCAGACATTTTATGCAAATATACAAAGTATTAAACAATATAATGATGGTAGTATTCATCTTAATGTAAAAGGATTAAATGTAAATGATATACATTATAGAGGTTATTTTACATTTAAAGTAGATGACAATATAGATATTATAAGGGGAAAAGAAAAAATTAAAGTTTCAGATTTGGCAATAGGAGACAATATATCAATTACTTTTACTGATGAAATAATTAACTCTGTTAGTCCGACTCCATTGCAAGAAGTTGTAAAGGTGCAACTTTTAAATGAAGTTAATAATAAAGTTACAACAATAGATATTGAAGAAACAGGCTTAAGTTCAGTAGCACCAGCTAAGAAATATACTTTAAACCAAGAAGAAATATATACAATTTTTAATATTATAGATAATCTAACTTTTTCAAAGGAAACTTGTGATGGAACTGAGACCTATTTCATCAAATATAACAGTGAGGAAGAAGACGGTTTTATAACTTATGGAATTGAAGTATTTGATGATGAGTACCATATTACATCAGAGGGAAGAGGTGAAGCTATATTATCTAGTGAACAAAGAGAACAATTAAAACAAATATTAAATAAGATACATGATTAAACAAATATATCATTATAATAAATTCAACAATTAATAATGAAACATTAGGAATTCTAGTTAGACTATTAGAAAGTAATGTAAAAGAAACAGAATTAATATAGTAATGCAATAATACTATTAAGTTCAGTAAACGAAATATTAATTTTCACAGCAATAGTGATGGGTATATTTAATAAAAAACAATTGAAATAGAAGAAAAAGGTTAAAATTAGGAGGTGTATATGAATAAAAAGTTAAAAATAATAATAGGAATAATAATTTCAATAATAATTTTATTGGGAGTAATATTTTTTGTCGATTATAAAAGAGTATCAAATTTTAAAGAACCAATATTTGTAATACATACACATGTATTAAAAGACGGTGGCAGTTATACAGGATATGGACTTGGATATAGAGTAGATGTGAAAAAAAATATAAGTGCAGAGAACGGTATTAGCCTAGAATCAGTCGAAATGTATATATTCAATCATTTGGTTGCAGGAGCAGTGAGCGATACAAATTCAGCAATATCTAATGGAGATAATGTACAATCGAATGCAAACAATACTGAAGATTATAAAAAATATTCTAAAACAATAGATAATGTAAAAATAGAATTAGATATTCCAAACGAATGGGAATATGAAGAAATGCCAAAAAATGAAGAAAATGATTTTTATAAATATGCCTTAAAAATATATAAAAATAATGAAAATCAATATGGAATGTTATATTTTTATAATGATATATTTGGTGTTTGCGGTAACGGAAGAACAACAAAAAATATAACTTTAAATAATGGTGGCAAAGCAATTATTGGTTATTATGATGGAAATAAAAATTGGGAAGATATTTCATTTGATAATATAAATAGAAATATAGCAATTTTAAATTATGGCTTAGTAGATGATGAGGCAGAAGAAGTAATAGAATTTATAAAAACTATAAATATTACTGAGAATAATTCTGATTTATGATAATAATAAAGACATATATTCAAACGAATTTGAAATTAAAAAGTAAGTGGCAACTTACAAGTTGTATAGCAAAGAGGAACTGAAAGTTAATTTACAGTTCCTTTTTGCTTATATAATCATAAATTGACTAACTAAACCTTAAAATTTTTATCTAATTTTTTATTTTTATTATTTTCTTTTTCATTTTTTAACTGATTTTCTTC
>CAYNYD010000061.1:0-6940 GCA_964401375.1 uncultured Eubacteriales bacterium
CAAAACTATAATTACACATACTACTTTATTTAATCCAGCACCTGCATTTTCCTTCAATCTTTTTTCTGTTTCTTGAAAAGTTTTAATGTTCTTCATCGTAATTTTCCTCCATTGCTTTTTCAAATATTTAAAAATTTCAAGGTTTTTCTATTTTTTCATTGCTTCTTCAACAGCTACTGCAACAGCTACAGTTGCTCCAACCATTGGATTATTACCCATACCAATTAATCCCATCATTTCAACATGAGCTGGTACAGAAGATGAACCAGCAAATTGTGCATCTGAATGCATTCTTCCCATTGTATCTGTCATACCATAAGAAGCTGGTCCTGCAGCCATATTATCTGGATGTAATGTTCTTCCTGTTCCACCACCAGATGCAACAGAAAAATAAGCTTTTCCCTTTTCAATACATTCCTTTTTGTATGTACCTGCGACAGGATGTTGGAATCTAGTTGGATTAGTTGAATTTCCCGTTATAGAAACATCAACATCTTCATAATGCATTATTGCAACACCTTCTCTAACATCATCAGCACCATAACATCTAACCTTTGCTTTATCTCCATTGGAGTAAGCTATTTCTTTAACTATTTCTAATTTCCCTGTAAAATAATCAAATTTAGTTTGAACATAAGTAAATCCATTAACTCTAGAAATAATTTGAGCTGCATCTTTACCCAAACCATTTAGTATAACTTTAAGTGGTTCTTTTCTAACCTTGTTTGCAGAATTTGCTATTCCAATTGCACCTTCAGCAGCTGCAAAAGATTCATGTCCTGCAAGAAATGCAAAGCACTTTGTATTCTCTTTAAGTAACATAGATGCTAAATTTCCATGACCTTTTCCAACTTTTCTATCATCTGCAACACTTCCGGGAATGCAAAAAGCTTGCAAACCTTCTCCAATTGCTTGAGCAGCATAACTAGCCAATTTAATATCTTTTTTTATTGCTATAGCAGCACCAACAGTATAAGCCCAACAAGCATTTTCAAAGCAGATAGGTTGAATACCTCTAACAATTTCTGCAACATTTATTCCTTTATCATCACAAATTTTCTTTGCTTCTTCAATTGATTCTATTCCATAATCTTCCAAAACAGCATTAATTTGATCAATTCTTCTTTCATAGCCTTCAAATAAACTCATATTTTCACCTTCCTATTATAAATATTCTATTCCTTGCGAGGATCAATCTTTTTAACTGCCTCATCAAATCTTCCATAAGTTCCTGTAGCCTTTTCTATAGCTTCTTTAGGTTCCATTCCCTTTTTAATAAATTCCATCATCTTACCCATATGTATAAATTTATATCCTATAATTTCATTATTTTTATCAAGTCCAATTTCTAAAACATAACCTTCAGCTAATTCTAAATATCTTGGTCCTTTCTCTTTAGTTGAATACATTGTACCAACTTGGCTACGTAAACCTTTTCCTAAATCTTCAAGTCCTGCACCTATTGGAAGACCCCCTTCTGAAAATGCAGTTTGAGTTCTACCATAAACTATTTGTAAAAACAATTCTCTCATTGCAGTATTAATAGCATCACATACCAAATCTGTATTTAATGCTTCTAATATTGTTTTACCTGTTAAAATTTCAGCTGCCATAGCTGCTGAATGAGTCATTCCAGAGCATCCAATTGTTTCAATAAGAGCTTCTTCTATTACACCATCTTTCACATTAAGTGTTAATTTACAAGCTCCTTGCTGTGGAGCACACCAACCAACACCATGAGTCAAGCCAGAAATATCTTTAATTTCTTTGGCTTTAACCCATTTTCCTTCTTCTGGAATTGGTGCAGGTCCATGATTTACACCTTTAGCAACTGGGCACATTTCTTCTACTTCTTTTGAATATACCATATTTTATTTCATCCTTTCTATTTATTTTTTTAATAATGATTCTCCTGTCATTTCAACAGGTTTCTTCTCTCCCATTATATCAAGCATAGTTGGTGCTAAATCTGCAAGTCTTCCTCCCTCTCTCAACTCCACATCTTCTGGGAGTCCAACAATAATTAATGGAACAGGGTTAGTAGTATGAGCTGTATGTGGATCTCCAGTTGCATAATCAATCATTTGCTCTGCATTTCCATGATCAGCTGTAATTAAAATAACACCATTAACACGTCGAACTTCTTCAACTATTCTACCTATGCATTCATCAACTGTTTCAACAGCCTTAATTGCTGCTTCCAAAACACCTGTGTGTCCAACCATATCACAGTTTGCAAAATTTAAAATAATTACATCTGTATTGGCCTTTCTTATAACATCTACAACTTTATCCGTTACTTCATATGCACTCATTTCTGGCTTCAAATCATATGTTGCAACTTTAGGAGAATCAACCAAAATTATACTTTCATTTTCATATTCAATTTCATTACCTCCATTGAAAAAGAAAGTAACATGAGCATATTTTTCTGTTTCAGCAATTCTAAGTTGACTATATCCCAATTTACTAATATATTCTCCAAAAGTATTTTCAATTTTAGTAGGTTTAAATGCTACCTCAACATTAGGAATAGTTTCATCATATTGTGTCATACACACATAATTAACATACAAAAATTTCTTTTCAAAACCATCAAAATTTTTATCAACAAAAACTCTAGTTAATTCCCTTGCTCTATCTGGTCTAAAATTAAAGAAAATAATCGAATCATTTTGTTTGATTAAACCAACTGGTTTACCCTTATCCATAATAACTGTAGGCTTTACAAATTCATCAAATTCTTCTCTTTGATAAGCATTTTCAATTGCATCAATAGCATTATCAGCTTTTAATCCTTCTCCCAATGCTAAAGCCTTATATGCAAGTTCTACTCTATCCCATCTTTTATCTCTGTCCATTGCATAATATCTACCCATAATAGTAGCAATTTTACCTACACCTATTTCTTTCATTTTTTCTTCTAATTCATTAATATAACCTTCACCAGAAGCTGGTGGAGTATCTCTTCCATCTAAAAAGCAGTGTACATATACTCTATCAAAATTTTCTCTTTTACAAAGCTCAAGAAGAGCATATAAATGAGTATTATGACTATGAACGCCACCATCTGACAAAAGACCATATAAATGTAAATCACTTCCTTGTTTTTTGCAATATTTAATTGCATCTAAAAAAGCTTTATTTTCAAAGAAGTCTCCATCTTTAATGGATTTTGTAATTCTAGTCAATTCTTGATAAACTATTCTTCCTGCCCCAATATTCGTATGTCCAACTTCCGAATTACCCATTTGACCTTCTGGTAATCCAACATCTAATCCACTTGTCAAAATTTTTGTATTTGGATACTGCTTAATAATTGCATCTAAATTAGGTGTATTCGCTAATTTAATAGCATTAGCATTTTCATTTTCATTTATTCCAAAACCATCTAAAATTGCAAGCATAACTAATTTCTTATCCATACATACATCCCTTCATTATTATACATTTTATTTAAAAATTTACTATTTTAGAAAACTCTTCTGGATCTAAACTAGCTCCTCCAACAAGTCCTCCATCAATATCTGACATTGAAAATAATTCTTTTGCATTAGAAGATTTTACACTTCCACCATATTGAATTATAATCTCATCTGCAATGTTACCATATAAACTCCTGATTTCATCTCTAATCCATTTACAAACCTCATTTGCATCATCACTCGAGGCCGTCTTACCAGTGCCTATTGCCCAAATAGGTTCATAAGCTATAATTATTTTTTCTAAATCTTTTTCTAAAATACCTTGAAAAGCATTTCTAATTTGCGAAGTTACAAATTCTTTTGTTACTCCTGATTCTCTTTGTTCTAAAGTTTCACCAACACATACAATAGGCTTTAAATCATAAGAAATAGCTGATTTAATTTTCAAATTTACACTTTCATCCGTTTCATTATAATATTCTCTTCTTTCAGAATGTCCAATTATAACATATTCTACTCCCATTTCATTAAGCATTTTAGGAGATATCTCTCCAGTATATGCACCATTTTCTTTAAAATGCATATTCTGTGCTCCTATTTTAATATTAGTATTCTTTGTAAGCTCTAAAGCTACCATAAGATCTACATAAGGAACACATAATATTACATCATTTTCTGTATTTTTTACTAAATCAGGAAAAGTTTTTATAAACTCTGCTGTTTCTGATGGAGTTTTATTCATTTTCCAATTTCCTGCAATAACTTTTCTTCTCATAATATATCCTTTCTATACTTTAAATTATTTATCTAGTAAGCAAGCTATACCTGGTAAAACTTTACCTTCTAGAAATTCTAATGAAGCTCCACCACCTGTTGAAATATGAGTCATTTTATCAGCATAGCCACCTTTTTCAATAGCAGCGGCACTATCTCCTCCACCAATAATTGTTATAGCATCCATATTTCCAACAATTCTAGCAATTTCATTTGTTCCAACTGCAAATTTATCAAATTCAAAAACACCAACAGGACCATTCCATATAATTGTTTTTGCATCTTTTAATTCGGCTTCATATAATTTAATAGTTTCTGGACCTATATCCATTCCTTGAAAGTCTGCTGGTATTTCTTCTGATTTAACAACTTTACTTTCTGCATCAGCAGAAAAATCTTTAGCAACCACTGTATCCACTGGTAAAATTAGTTTTACACCTTTATGTGATGCTTTTTCCATAAGCTCTTTTGCAAGTTCAACTTTATCTTCTTCACATATTGAATTTCCAATTTCATATCCTTTTGCTTTAAAGAATGTATATGCCATTCCACCACCAATTAATAAAGTATCAACTTTGTCTATTAAATTTTCAATAACTTTAATCTTGTCTGAAACTTTTTTTCCACCAAGAATTGCAACAAAAGGCCTACTAGGATTATTCAATGCCTTACCCATAACGTCTATTTCTTTTTGTATTAAATAGCCACATACAGCAGGTAAATATTTTGCAACTCCTTCTGTAGATGCATGAGCTCTATGTGCTGTTCCAAATGCATCATTTACATACACATCAGCAAGTCCTGCAAGCTCTTTTGAAAATGCCATATCATTTTCTTCTTCTTCTTTATGGAATCTAACATTTTCAAGAAGCATTACATCTCCATCATGTAGCCCATTAGCTAGAGCCTTAGCACTATCGCCAATAACATCATCAGCTAATTTTACTTCTTTGCCTAACAATTCTGTAAGTCTTTTAGCAACTGGTTTTAAAGAATACTTTTCATTAAATTCTCCTTTAGGTCTACCTAAATGCGAACAAAGAATTACTTTAGCATTATGTTCAATTAAATATTTTATTGTTGGAAGTGCTGAAACAATTCTTCTATCATCTGTAATCTCTAAATTCTCATCTTGTGGGACATTAAAGTCACATCTTACTAAAACTCTTTTTCCATTAACGTCTATATCTTCTATCGTTTTTTTATTTAACATAAATTTTATAATCTCCTTTCGTAAATTTAACCATTTAAGCAAATAAACTTAGGAATGAAGAACTCAGCACCCCTAAGTTTGAATTCTTTATTTATTATCTACTGAATGCATATAAGCTGCTAAATCTAATAATTTATTTGAATAACCCCATTCATTATCATACCAAGCAACTAATTTAACAAATGTATCTGTCAAAGCGATACCTGCCTTTTCATCAAAAATTGATGTTCTTGAATCATGTATAAAATCTGATGATACAAGAAGCTCATCTGTATATCCTAAAATTCCCTTTAATTCTCCTTCAGAAGCCTTTTTAATAGCACTGCATATTTCTTCATATGTTGCTGGTTTTTCAAGATTAACTGTTAAATCAACAACTGAAACATCTATAGTTGGAACCCTAAATGCCATACCAGTTAACTTTCCATTTAATTCTGGAATAACTTTTCCAACAGCTTTTGCAGCACCTGTTGAAGATGGAATTATATTATAACTTCCAGCTCTACCACCTCTCCAATCTTTCTTTGAAGCACCATCAACAGTTTTTTGAGTAGCTGTAATAGAGTGAACTGTAGTCATTAATCCTTCTTTAATTCCAAAATTATCATGAACAACTTTTGCTAGTGGAGCTAAACAGTTAGTCGTACAAGAAGCATTTGATACTACGTTCATATCACTAGTATAAGTTTTATTATTAACTCCCATTACAAACATTGGAGCATCTTTTGAAGGTGCACTTATAACAACCTTTTTAGCTCCTGCTGTTAAATGAGCACTTGCTGTTTCCATAGTTGTAAATACACCTGAACATTCTAATACGTACTCTACTCCGACTTCTCCCCAAGGAATATTTGCAGGATCTTTTTCATTAAATACTTTTATTCTATGTCCATTAACTACTAACTCCCCATTTTCACAATATACTTCTCCAGTAAATTGACCATGAATAGTATCATGTTTAATCATGTATACCATATATTCTGCATCTATGAATGGATCGTTCACTGCAATAACTTCAACATCTTCTTTATTAAATGATGCTGAAAATGCTAAACTTCCTATTCTACCAAAACCATTAATACCAACTTTTACTGACATAATAAATTACCTCCTTAAATTTATTTCACTTAGATTTTATACTATTACATTACCATTTGCAAGAAAATTTATACAATAAAACTAAAAAAGAATTTAAACATAAAAAGTTTAATCTTTTTTTATAAACTTATTCATTAAAAAGAAATATATATAACAAAAAAAGAAATATCAAAAATAAATGTTAATGTAACTGGAATCAACTTTACAAATTTCATTTCAAACTATTTTGAAAACTAGAAAAAATCTTTTAAAAATTAACAAAAATGTACAAAAAATATTGATTTGTGCATATAAAAAAGTATTTGAAGAATTTTAAATAAAATTATTGACAATTAAAAAAATATATTGTAAAATGTGAACAAAAGTTCGTGTAATAACATTGATTATTTTTTTTAGTTGTGATATTATAATTTTTGAAATGGAAAGGAGA
>CAYNYD010000062.1:0-3979 GCA_964401375.1 uncultured Eubacteriales bacterium
GATTTAAACTATCAATCAATACATTGTAACATCTTTTATATATAAAAACAAGAGTAGTTTTAATAAGCTATATTATATAAAAATATATATAGATTGAATTTTTTATGATATAGTTAATGGTATAATGAAAATAATCGAGTTACTTTTATTTAAAATAATTAAATTGCTTATTAGGAGTGAAAACCATGAAAATTAAAGATATTGTAAAATCAGATATGTTTTCAAATATAAAAAAGAATACATTAATTCTTTTTGTTATATATACGTTTTCTTTATTATCACTTTTTCGTGCCAATTTCAATTACAAAGATGATTTTGGGCGAGTATATACAGGTGAACCAAACTTTGACTATTTTAGTAGATTTTCAAATAGTATATTATGCAGAGTGATTCATACAGGTAGTTATCTTACAGACATTTCACCATTACCACAAATTATTGCATGTTTTATTATTGCTTTGGCTGGTGGTATTTTAATTTATGCATTTTCAAAGGAAAATAAATTTTCTTGGTGGAGTGTTTTGGCAATAATACCATTAGGATTATCTCCATATTTTTTAGAATGTTTTTCATATAAATATGATTCACCTTATATGGCAATATCTATTTTGGCTAGTGTTTTTCCAATCTTATTTATAGATTCTAAAAATTGGAAATATTCAATTGTAACTATAATTAGCACTATTATAATGTGCACAACATATCAGGCATCATCTGGTATATTTCCAATGGTAATTTTGTTTTATTGTTTTTATTTGTGGAATAGTGGGAAGAAAAAACCAAAAGAATTATTAAAAATAATCTTATATTCGGCTATTTATTATATAATAGGTTTATTGGTTTTTAAAATATTTATTATGAGATCTTTTGATTCTTATGTATCAAGTTCATTAGCACCATTGAGTGAGCTAATACCTTCATTTTTCAATAATATTTTTAAATATTATAAGAACATATTCAGTGATTTTAGAATGGAATGGCTTATTTTAATTGGTATAATTATTGTTTTATATGTTGTTACATCAATAATAAATAGTAAACAAAATAAAGTTGTAGCATTAATTGTAAGTATTTTAATTCTATTAGTAACAGGTTGCCTAGCATTTGGAATTTATCCAGCATTATCAAAAACTTTATTTGATTTTAGAGCAATGTATGGATTTGGCGCATATATTGCATTAATTGCTTTATGTGTATCTAAAACAGATAAATTTAAATATATTAATGTGTTTAGTGTTATTTTAAGTTACTGCTTTATAGTATTTTCATTTACATATGGAAATGCTTTGCAAGAACAGAAACGATACACAGATTTCAGGATTCAATTATTAATTTCAGATTTGAATAATCTTGAAATAATGAATAACTCAAATATCAAGTATATAAAAATAGATGGGAGCATTGATAAATCACCAATAGTAAAAAAGATGCAAGAAGAATATTCAGCATTGCGAAGAATAATACCAGATACATTTGCTGGAGGAAATTGGGTATGGAGTCAATATTATTTCTTTAATTATTTTAATTTAAGAAATGTCAGAAAAGTGACAGATGAGATGAATAATTTACCTGTCTTGAAAGATACTATGTATCATAGAATAGAAAGTGATGGTATTAATATTTTGATTACATTAAAATAAAAACATTTTTTAGTTTCTTGCTTGGTGGATTTATATATGATATATAGATTGTAAATAATATGTGGGAGGACTTTTATGAAAAGAAAAATAATAAGTATTGCAGGAGATTTAGGAAGTGGAAAGACTACAGTAACAAAACTTATGCAAGAGGATTTGAAATATGAAATATATAGAAATGGTACATATTTTAGAAAATTAGCTGTTGAACATGGAATGAGTGTTACAGAGTTTAATGAATATGTAAAAGATCATCCTGAGATAGATAGACAGATTGAGCAAAGTGCCAAAGAATATGCTGAAAATCATGAAAATTTAATAATTGATGCAAGACTTGGTTGGTATGCTGTTCCTGAATCTTTTAAAGTTTATTTAACAGTGAACATAGATGAGGCTGCTCGCAGAGCATTTTATGATCCAGATAGAAAAGATAGTGAAAATTGTGACACTTTAGAGGAGCAAAAAGCAGATTTAAAAAAGAGATTCACTCTTGAAAATGCCAGATACTTTGGGCTTTATGGAGTTCACAAAGAAGATTTAAGTAATTATGATTTTATACTTGATACAACTGAATTAAAGCCTGAAGAGGTTAGTAGAAAAATTATTGAAGCATATAATAAGTGGTTAAATGATGAATAAAATAAACAAATAAATAAAAATTTTTGTAGATAAAGTGAAGACAGGAAATATTTTTGTAATAATGTTATATACTATGCTTGAGGAGAGGAGGCGAGATGATGGCGTATTTAGATGATAGAAATAATAATATCTTGGCTTTGCATAATTTATATTCAAAAGATTTTCCTGAATATTTAAAAGATTTTTTAGAAGTTCCTGAGGTCTTAAGAATAAATGGTGTTGAGCAAAATGCTGGAATTGATTTTACAGGCTTTAATATCTACAAATATAAGTATTCGATGTTAGATCATAGTTTAGGAGTGGCTCTTATTTTAAATAATTTTGTTAGCAATAAAAAACAAATTATAGCAGCACTTTTACATGATATTGACGTACCTGCATTTTTATATAGTTCATATTATATTGATGAATCCAATTTTAAAGAGGATGATGTTGAGTTAACTAATTACGATATTATTGTTGGTTCAAACACTTTATTCGAATATTTCTTTAAATATGGTGTAGACATAAATGATATGTGTGATTATACAAAATATCCTCTAGCGTATAATGTTAGACCACATTTGTGTGCACATAGATTAGAATATTTTTTGCATACAGCATTTTTAACTGGTTTATATAAATTTGAAGAAATTGAAGATATATATAATGATTTAATTGTAGTTCCAAACGAAGATAATATGCCAGAGTTTTGTTTTAAAACTTTAGATCTCGCTAAAAAATTTTGCAAATTAACTATTGAATGTGGTAAGAAATATAGAAGTTATGAAGCTAAAATGGCTATGAAGTTTATCTCAGATACATTAGCTGCTATGATTAGAAGAGGAATTATTAATAGAAAAGATTTATATACCTATAGTGATAGAGTGATTATGGATATGGGGCTTTCTTGCAATGATAAGAGGATAAGTGACAGATGGAAATATTTGCCTAATTTAAATAAGGTATATACTAAGTTTAATAATGATGGTGATAAGAAGTGTTTTAAATTAAATGCGGATTTAAGATATGTTGACCCACTTGTAATAATTGAAAATAGTGGATTTGAATTGCGACTTAGTGAGATAGATAAAGAAATAAAAGCTGAAATGGAAGAATATTTAAATTCAGATACAGATTTATATATGTATTGTGAATACGAAGACTAGAATTTTGACAACTTACTAATTCTAATTGTAAAAATTTTGTGACTTTTAGCACTCTCCTCTTTACATTGCTAAAATTTAGTGATATTTTATACTTGTAAAAAATAAAAGATATCTTTTAGTAGTTTAGTTATAGGCTATTTAAGAGATATCAAAATATAAAAATGAAAGGAAGTAGATTTATATGATGATGATACCAAGAAGAAGAAATGATTTTGATTTGTTAGGAGAAATGTTTAGTGATCCATTTTTTGATGAAAATGAAAGCAAAATAATGAAGACTGATATTAAAGAGAAAAAAGACAAATTTATAATTGATGTTGAATTGCCTGGTTACCAAAAAGAAGACATAAAAATGGAAGTAGAAGATGGATATTTGACAGTTCATGCACAAACTAATTCAGAAAGTGAAGAAAAAGAAGATGGCAAATTTATCAGAAGAGAAAGATATGTAGGTTCATGCTCAAGGAGTTTTTATGTAGGAACTGAAATACAGACTGAAGATGTAAAAGCATCTTTCAAAAATGGAATGCTAAGAATAGAAGTTCCAAAGAGAGA
>CAYNYD010000062.1:4079-6601 GCA_964401375.1 uncultured Eubacteriales bacterium
TAATGATAACTTCCAATGTTTTATTAAGCTTTTTCCCAATTATGTTGGCAGTTTGGATTATAGTAAAAAGTATTTTCCATTTCCAAAATGCTATTAATTTGAAAAGTATTCCTGGAAGTGGCTGGGGATGGCTTCTTGCTTTTTCAATTTTGACATTTGTTTTAGGTTTAATTATTATGTTTAATCCTTTTTCTACAGCAGTTATAACTATAAGAACACTAGGAATTATTGTTGCATTTTCAGAAGCATTTGATATTATTGAAAGTGTTATTGCATTAATAAAATTAAAATAAATTAAAATATACATATACTTGTATGTTTAATTATACATTTTGCTTGGCATACTATTTATAAACGTTGAAAAATTTGATTTTTTATAGGGAGTGGTAGATTGAAATCAGATATTCAAATTTCTCAAGAAACTAATCTTGAGAATATTACTGAAATAGCTAAGAAAATAAATATAGATGAAAAATATTTAGAATTATATGGTAAATATAAAGCAAAAATAAATTTAGATATATTAAAAGAAAATAAAGCAAAAGGAAAATTGATTTTAGTTACAGCAATAACACCTACATCTGCTGGTGAAGGAAAGACGACTACTTCAATAGGTCTTGCTGATAGCTTAAGAAAAATAGGAAAAAATGCTGTTCTTGCATTACGTGAGCCATCTTTAGGTCCTGTTTTTGGTATAAAAGGTGGAGCTACAGGTGGTGGTTATGCACAAGTTGCACCAATGGAAGATATTAATCTTCATTTCACGGGAGATTTCCATGCAATAGGGGCTGCTAATAATCTACTTGCAGCAATGATTGATAATCACATTTATCAAGGAAATGAGCTAAGAATAAATCCTGAAAAGATAACATGGAAAAGATGCGTTGATATGAATGACAGACAGCTAAGAAAGGTGACAGACGGATTAGGTGGAAAAACAAATGGTGTTGCTAGGGAAGATGGTTTTGATATAACAGTTGCATCTGAGGTAATGGCTATATTCTGCTTAGCAAATTCAATTACAGATTTAAAAAATAGATTAGCAAATATAATAGTAGGATACAATTTCGATGATGAACCAGTTAGAGCTGGAGATTTACATGCAGAGGGAGCAATGACAGCTCTTTTGAAGGATGCTTTTAAACCAAACTTAGTTCAAACTTTAGAAGGAACGCCAGCATTTATACATGGTGGACCATTTGCTAATATTGCACATGGGTGTAACTCAATAGTGGCAACTGAAATGGCATTGAGTCTTGCAGATTATGTGGTAACGGAAGCTGGATTTGGAGCAGACTTAGGAGCAGAAAAATTTTTAGATATAAAATGTAGAGCATTAAATGCAAATCCATCAGCTGTTGTAATGGTTGCAACAATTAGAGCTTTAAAAATGCATGGTGGATTAAATAAAGATGAATTAGAAAAAGAAAATTTAAATGCACTAAATGATGGCTTGCCAAATTTAATGCGTCATGTTTATAATATTAAAGATGTATATGGCTTACCTGTAGTGGTTGCATTAAATAAGTTTCCAAAAGATACAGATAAAGAAGTAGAACTTGTAATTCAAAGATGCAAAGAAATGGGAGTAAACGTTATTTTATCTGAAGTATGGGAAAAGGGAAGTGCTGGAGGTATAGAATTAGCAAATGAAGTTGTTAAACTTTGCAATCAATCTAATTCATTTAATTATAGTTATGATATTTCAGATAGTATTGAAGAAAAAATTAGAAAAATTGTAAAAAAGATATATAGGGGTAGAGATATTATTGTTACAGAGAAAGCAAAAGAACAAATAGATAGATTAACAAAAATTGGGTTAGATAAATTACCAGTTTGTATAGCTAAAACACAATATAGTTTTTCAGATGATCCAAAGAAGTTAGGTGCACCTGAAGATTTTGATATTACGATAAAAGATGTAAAAGTATCTGCTGGTGCAGGTTTTATAGTTGTTCTTACAGGAGATATAATGACAATGCCGGGCTTGCCTAAAATACCTGCTGCTGAAAAGATAGATGTGGATGAAAATGGTATTATAATAGGATTATTTTAATATGTAATGCAAATATAAAATTTGAGAAAAATTATTTTGGAATAGTTGTTTTATTTGTAAATAAAAATAATGTAAAAAATATAGTAATTAATTTAGAAAAACCTACATATATATAAATGTAGGTTTCTTCTTATGCAATAAAAATTATGTGAATAATTATATTATAATTTTTTTATTAAATATCAATATAAGAAGAGTCTAATTTAATATTCCAAAGCGAGGGAGGTAAAAATGGGAAGAGCATTGACTTTTAAGCAAAAGGAAGTAATTAATTTATCGGATGGGAGAAGATTAGGCTATGTGCAAGATGTAGAAGCAAATTTTGAGACAGGTGAAATAACAGCGATAATTGTTCCTGGTTCAAACAAATTTTTTAACATAGGGAATAAAAATGATATTATAATTCCATGGAATAAAATTAAGAGGATTGGTGATGATATCATATTAGTAGAAATACCGTAAAATA
>CAYNYD010000063.1:0-6457 GCA_964401375.1 uncultured Eubacteriales bacterium
GCTCAGTAGGATAGAGCGCTCCCCTCCTAAGGGAGAGGTCGGGGGTTCGATTCCCTTCGGGTGCGCCAACAATGTTTTTACAAGAAATCATCATAACAGATACAAATTAAGAAAGGGATTGAATTTTATATGAAAAAGTTAAATGATATTGATTTAAAGCAAGATGTAACTAAGGTTAATGAAAAGGCGAAAGGTTTTTTACATGAATTTAAAGAATTCGCAGTTAAAGGAAATGCTGTTGATTTAGCAATAGGTGTTGTAATAGGTTCTGCTTTTACAAATATTGTTAATTCTCTTGTTACAGACATTATTACTCCTATAATTGGTGCTCTAACAGGTGGATTTGATTTTTCTGAATGGTTTATTTCATTAGATGGAACACATTATAACAGCTTAAAAGAAGCTCAAGAAGCAGGTGCTGCTATACTTACATATGGTAACTTTATAACAGCTGTCATTAATTTTCTTATTGTTGCAATGGTTATATTTATTGTATTCAAAAAAATATTTGGACATAAAAAGAAAAAGACCGATGAGCCAGCTCCAGAGCCTACAGAGAAGGAATGTCCATATTGTATGTCTATGATAAATATAAAAGCAACAAGGTGTCCACATTGTACTTCTGAATTACAATAAGCTTTATATTAAAAGAACAACCCCAAATTTTTCGGGTTGTTTTTTTTAATATAATCTCTTAAATAAACTTTTCAAATCAAGGAATTATATCAAAATTTATATAAAATCATTAAACGGACAGTTTGACTTTTTTATATAAAAATGTAATAATTATGTGAAAATATCAAAATGGAGATGAATTTAAATGAGAAAAATGGTTTTTAAAATGGAAAGACCCAATTTAGTTAAAGTTGGAGATATTGTAGAAGTTTCAGAAGGAGAACTTCCTTCAAGTTGGTATTACACTATAGAGCCTGCTGTTGCAATGTCTGCTAATATTCCACTTTTTGAAAGGTTAAAATCAAATAAAGGAAAAGTTATAGATATTAAACAAGAACTTGTAGGTGCTTATGTTACAGTAGAATTTGATGAAGATTAATTTATGAAAGGAAGATAATAATGGCACTTTTAAGTTTAAGTGGCGTAAGCAAAAGTTTTGGTGCTAATGAGCTTTTTAGTAATATTTCATTTACAATTGAAGATAATCATCGAATTGGTCTTGTTGGTGTAAATGGTTCAGGGAAAACAACATTATTTAAAATTATTCAAGATAAAATAAATTATGATAGTGGCGAAATATATAAATCTAAAAATACAATATTAGGTTTTGTTGAACAATTTATATGCACAGATATTTCAAAAACTGTTTATAATGAAGCTCTAGATTCAAATTTTGAATTAATTGAATTGGAAACTAAAATTCAAAGTCTGCAAGAAGAAATAGAGAATAACAATGATAATATTGAAAACAAAATTAATTTAAAGAATAATTTAGAAGAAAAATTTGCTGAAAAACGGAGGTTATACTTATAAAAGTGTTACTAAATCAACGTTAAAAGGACTTGGTTTTAAAGACAAAGAATTAGACTTACCTATTTCAAATTTAAGTGGTGGGCAAAAAACTAAACTAATGCTTGCAAAAATGTTACTAAGCAAAGCAAATTTATTATTACTTGATGAACCAACTAATAATTTAGATATAGATTCAATAGAGTGGCTGCAAAATTTTTTAATAAATTATAAAGGTAGTTATATAGTTATTTCACATGATAGATATTTTTTAGATAAAGTAACAGCAGAAACTTTTGAAATTGAAAATAAAAAGCTTAGCATTTATAAAGGAAACTATTCAAAATATTTAGAATTAAAAACAGAAAAAAATAAAGCTTTAAGTAAAAGTTATGAACAAAAAGAAAAAGAAATAGCTAGAATTGAAGGTATTATTGAACAACAAAAAACATGGAGTAAAGAAAGAAATTATAAAATAATAAAATCTAAGCAAAAAATGATAGACCGAATAGAGCAAACTATTCAAAAGCCAGATGATGAATTAGATAAAATTAAATTTCACTTTGAAACAATATCTGGAGGTAATAAAGAAGTTTTAATAATAAAAAACTTAGAAAAAAGTTTTGAGAAAAAAAGTTTATTTAAAAATGTAAATATCGAAATATTCAAGAAAGAACACGTCTTTATAATTGGACCAAATGGTTGTGGAAAAACAACCCTATTAAATATTATACAGAATAAAATAAAGAGTGATAGTGGAAATGTAACTCTTGGAAGTAATATAAAAGTCTCTTATTATTCTCAAAACCAAGACGATTTTTCAGAAAATAAATCAATTTTAAAATTTGTATGGGATAAGTATTCAGAACTTACTCAAACAGAAATTAGAAATGCACTAGCAAGTTTTTTATTTAAAGGTGAAGATGTTAATAAAAATATTTTAGACTTAAGTGGTGGAGAAAAAGTTAAACTTGCATTGCTATTAGTAATGTTATCTAAGTCTAATTTTTTAATTTTAGATGAACCTACAAATCATTTAGACATAAATTCTAGAGAAGCATTAGAAGTTGCATTATCAGAATATGAAGGAACTTTACTAATTGTATCACATGATAGGTATTTTATTAATAAATTAGCTACTAAAATTTACAGGCTTGAAAATGATGGCGTTACTGAATATAAAGGAAATTATGATTATTATATTTCAAAATATATTAAAAAGGAAATAAAAGAAGATAAAAAAGAAAGTGCTAATAAAATAGCATATAAAGAGAAAAAAGAAAAAGAAGCAAATGAAAGAAAATTAAAAAATATGGTATTAAAAACTGAAAACGAAATAAGTGAAATGGAAAAAAAAATTTCACAGTTAGAAGCCGAATTATCAAAAGAAGAAATTGCTACAGATTATGAAAAGTTAATTGAATTAACTAAAGAAATTGAAGAAAATAAAAAGAAACTCGAAGAACTTTATACAACTTGGGAAAAACTTAATTGCATTAAAACTACATAATTTCTTATTTTTTTATCACAAATTATATTTTCTGCATATATTATAAGGTAATCATAATTAATTTAAAAGGGGGTGAAAATCATGTTTAATTATTTGAGACTCAATAACATTACTAAGACCTACCAAGATTTAAATGGAGAAACTTTAGCAATTGCAGATTTTACTTACGATTTTAAAAACGGTACTTTTACTAGTATTGTAGGACCTAGTGGATGTGGTAAATCTACTTTACTTTCTATAATAAGTGGACTTGAGAATCAAACATCAGGCACGATTTTCATGGATAATTCCGAACTTCAAAACAACAATTACAATATAGGATACATGTTACAAAAAGATTATCTCCTAGGTTGGCGGACCGTTTACCAAAACATACTGCTAGGATTAGAAATAAAAAAAATGATTTCTAAAAAATCTTTGGAATATACAGATGAACTTTTGCATAAGTATAATTTGTATGAATTCAAAGATAAATATCCATCTCAACTTTCCGGTGGTATGAGACAACGTGTTGCTTTAATTAGGACGCTAACTATTAAACCTGATATATTACTCCTTGACGAAGCTTTTTCTGCCCTTGATTATCAAACAAGACTTTCTGTGGCAGATGACGTTTACAAGATTATCCGTGCTGAGAAAAGGACTACAATAATGGTTACTCACGATATACCTGAAAGCATCAGTATGTCTGATGACGTAATCGTATTAACTAATCGTCCTAGTAGGATTAAAAAAATATATCCTATAAGCTTTAGCATGGAAAATCGTACACCTATTAATTGCAGAGAGCAACCCGAATTTAGGCAATACTTTGACTCTATATGGAAGGAGCTAAATAGCGATGGATAACAGCATTATGTCTAAAGAGCGCAAAAAATATTTGCGTAAACTTAAATTAAATACCTTTTGTATTCGGTTTACACAAGTAATGATATTAGTCATCTTTATCGTTACTTGGGAAGTCCTTGCAAATATGGGCATCATTGATAGCTTTATTACAAGCCAACCTTCTAGAATTGTAAAAACTTTTATCAGTTTGCTATCAGAAGGTTTGCTAAAACATGTTGGAATAACCTGCTTTGAAACTCTAATTGGGTTTCTACTTGGTACAATAATTGGGACTATAGTTGCTTCTATACTTTGGTGGTCACCATTTCTTTCAAAAGTGTTATCACCATATTTAGTTGTACTTAATAGTCTCCCTAAAGTAGCTTTAGGTCCCATCATTATTGTATGGGTTGGAGCTGGAACTCCTGCAATAATCACGATGGCACTTGCAATTTCATTGGTAGTTACAATTCTTGAAATGCTCAACGGTTTCACTAATACTGACCAAAACAGAATCAAGATGGTTAAATCTTTTGGTGCAAATAAACTTCAAGTTTTCACCAAAATAGTATTTCCATCTAACATTCCTAACTTAATTAACGCCTTCAAAGTAAATATTGGTCTTTGTATGGTGGGTGTCATTACTGGAGAATTTTTGGTTTCGAAAGGAGGCTTAGGTTATCTAATCGTTTACGGTGGTCAGGTATTCAAACTTGATTTGGTAATGACAAGTGTAATCATACTTGCTATTGTTGCTAGTATTATGTATCAAGGCGTACTATTACTTGGCAACTTAATTAGCAAAAAGATCAATTGGCGTTAATTATATGTCTCTCAACCAACCAAGAACTCGTGACAAGGAGGTTAATCAAAAATGAAACGTTTTCTCACAATCGCCATGGTTCTGATGATGTGCTTGTGCCTTCCCTTCTCTGCTTTGGCAGAAGAAAATACCGTTACAAAACTTACTATGAGTGAAGTAACGCATTCCGTCTTTTATGCTCCTCAGTATGTTGCTATTAATCTCGGATTCTTTGAAAAACATGGGATTGAAATAGAGCTCATCAATGGGCAAGGTGCTGACAAAGTTATGACAGCTGTACTTTCTGGGCAAGTTGATATAGGTTTTGCTGGTCCTGAGGCTTCAATCTATGTCTATATTGAAGGAAGAGAAGATTATCCTCAAGTATTTGCCCAACTTACACAGCGTGATGGTTCATTTCTTGTTGGAAGAGAACCAAATGAAAACTTTCAATGGACTGACCTGAAGGGCTCTCATGTACTTCCAGGACGTAAAGGTGGAGTTCCTTATATGGCACTTGAGTATGTCATAAAGCAACATGGACTTAATCCTGCTACCGATATGAACTTTGATAATAGCATCAGCTTTGATGCCATGACTGGAGCTTTTGTCGGTGGTGTGGGAGACTATGTAACAATTTTTGAACCTACTGCTACCATGCTTGAACTTGAAGGACAGGGATATATTCTTGCTTCTGTTGGTGAAGCTGCTGGTGAAATTCCATACACTGCATACTTTGCTAATAAGAGTTTTATAGAAGAAAATCCTGAACTTATTCAAGCCTTTGTAGATAGTATCTATGAAGGTCAAGTATGGGTAAAAGAACATTCTGCATTAGAAATTGCAGAAGTGCTACTTCCTTCTTTCCCTGATACTGATGTAACCGTGCTTGAAAAAGTTGTTCAAAGGTATAAAGACATCGATGCATGGAACGATACTCCTTACATGACTGAAGAATCCTTTAATCGTCTTCAGGATGTAATTGAAGAAAGTGGAGAACTTTCAGAGCGTGTTCCATTTGAGGCACTAGTGGTTAATACCTTTAGTGAAAATGTCAAATAACATTACATCGTAGGAAAGAATTTAAAAATAATTTTGACTTGTAATACTTATCACTTGTAAGTTACAACAAAAAATTATCTATATCTTTCCTATGTAGGACCAAAACCGTCAAATGAGATTTCATTTGACGGTTTATTTTTAATTTTTCTTTATTATTTTTTTCAAAATTTGTAACCCCTCTTCTGTTGTTTCAGATTTTAATATTATACTCATAGCTATATACACTAAAACACCACAAAATACTGACACAATTATATTCAAAAGAGTTCCTAATTTAATCATACTTATTCCATATAAACATATTGCCATTAATATAGCAGAAATAATTGATTTTACAAATTCTTTTAGAGTTCCTTTATCAACAATTCCCTTTACTTTTATATTAATTCTCCACAACATAATAACAGATGTTATTATTGAAGTTAATGATGCTGCAAGTGGTAATCCTGTATATCCCATAAAATTAACTAATGTAATACTAAGAACAATATTTAAAACAATAGCAATAGCACTAGTCCACATTGGAGTTTTAGCATCTTGCATTGCATAAAATGCTTTATTTAAAATTTCCATAATTCCATATCCAATCATTCCAATAGAATAATATATTAGTGCCGATGATGTAAGCATTGTTGAGACTTCAGTAAATTCTCCCCTCTCGTAAATAAGCTTTATAATTCCATTACTCAAAAATCCTATTCCTACTGACATAGGAATTATGAAAAAGGTTGATATTTTAATAGCTTTTTTAATTATATCTTTAAATTCATCATTGTTACTATCTGCACTTA
>CAYNYD010000064.1:0-6291 GCA_964401375.1 uncultured Eubacteriales bacterium
ATTAATCCAATAAATATAATTGGTGCTATTCTAATAAATAGCCATTCAATAGAATGAAAAGCAACTCCTAAAACAGCATATTCAGGATTACTATAATCCCAATTTAAGTATGGACTATTTAATAAAATTAAGGATATAAAAATAATTACTATAATTAGACATAATGAAATTAGCAACCAATGAGCTATTTTTCTTTTCCTATTTTTCATTTGTGATAGTTGCAAGTTTATTATCTCTAATTTTTCAGAAATTGCTTTTAAATCATCTACTTTAGATTCAGAAATATTTTCTCCAAGTAATGTGCTTACAGGTGTTTCTAAAATTTCAGATATTGAGATTAACATTTCTGCATCAGGTACTGATAAACCTTGCTCCCATTTAGAAATTGTTTGTCTAACCACATTTAATTTTACAGCAAGTTCTTCTTGCGAAAGACCTTTTGATTTTCTTATTGATTTAATATTTTCTTTTAACATTTTGCAACCACTCCTTTCTTTACAAATATTATATAAAGAAGTGTCCGTTGCTACAAGCAATGCTTATTAACATTAAAGATTTACCCCTATAAATTTTAATTTTGTTTAATTTCTTACATTCTTTTTTATATATAAATGATATATCAATATTATATTGATTATTATGTCATGAATTTCAAATCCCTGAAAAAGAAAACCAGATAGAATACAAAGAAATACAATTCCAGCTCTTAAAATGTTAGGGACGATTCCTTTTTCTTTAGACATCCATGTAAAATAAGCAAATATCGGTGATAAGCAAGAAAAGAATACCCAGAATTTAATAAATATTTTACCATATATAGAATGTGTTATTATGGCTGTTGCGTAATATGCAATAAGCATTCCAATACAAAAAAGAAATACATTTAACATGGCTTTCTTTTTTGTTTCACTATAAATTGCTATTAAAACACCAAGTAAAATCCAAACTGTCATTTCAGAAAAAGCTTGACCTAAATATGGAATATATATATCAAACATTTTACTTAAAAATCCTAGTATTAAGCCTATAATAAAAATACATATCGGATTTAAAATGACTTTTCTCAATTAATAATTTCACCTCTTAATGTACAACTTACTATTTATATAACTATGTTATACTAAAAATATTGTATGTTTGTCAAACATATGTACACATCATTTGAACAGTTAAATACCAAGAGTGTTAAGTTACCAATTATTACTCTATATAGCTCAACATAGCTGATATTTGTTTTATCAATTGTTCTAATGCTTCCATTAACAAATTTTGGCTTAACTTTTGAAAACTCGCATATAAACTCAATTCGTTGTTTCAGGCTTTCCTCAAATTGAAGTTCTTTTTTAATTACTTTCATACAGTAACACCATCCTTTCTTTTAACTTTTCAGGATGATTTTTTTGCAACAAAAAAAATCAACCAGATTAATTCTGATTGATTTTGTACCATCTATCTGTTCTAAAAGTTCGAACAGATACGTCGTTGGTGGGCAGGGGTGGATTCGAACCACCGTACTCAGTGAGAACAGATTTACAGTCTGCCGCCTTTAGCCACTCGGCCACCTACCCATTTATAAAATTTGTGGTGGATCTTCAGGGACTCGAACCCCGGACCAACCGGTTATGAGCCGGTTGCTCTAACCAACTGAGCTAAAGATCCATCAGCTGACAACTGCTAGTATACCTGATATTTGTTTCCTTGTCAATAAAAAAATAAATTTTTGCAGAAAAAGGTGTGGAATAATGTATAAAAAATGCTTCATCCAAAGTGTCGTTTATAAAATTTGGATGTGGCGTGGTTTTGAGTTTGATAAAGATTTAAAAGATAAAGAAGTTTTAAAATATATTAATATTTTGGTTGATGGACAATATATAGATAGTTTAAGAAATCCAACTTAAAAATGGAAAGGTTCTTCAAATTAAAGAGTTATGGATGTTCAAAAAAGTTTAAAAGAAAACAAGATTATTTTAGTAGAATAGACAGCTTTAACAATTTGAGGAATATACTTGACTTATTTGATTATTAGTTATAGCATATAAGGTGTAAGTAAAAAAGATTATTGATATAGGAGGAGAAGTTACATGAAAAAATATTGTGCAATAGTTTTGACATTTATTTTGTGTTTAGCATTTGCAAATATTTCTTTAGCGGCAAATTTTGCAGATGTTAACGGAACAAAGTATGAAAGTGCAGTTAATTATTTAGTTGATTTAGGTGTAATTAATGGTTATCCTGATAATACATTTAGACCAGATGGAGCAGTCACTAGGGCAGAAGTGGCTAAAATGATTATAACTGTAACTCAAAATCAAGAAACAAGTATTTCTAACAATGTTTATTTTGAAGATGTAGAAGCATCAAATCATTGGGCAAAAACAAACATATACATAGCAGCTACTTTAGGTATTGTTAATGGGTATGGTGATTGGACTTTTGGTCCTGATGGAAATGTAACATATGCTGAAGTATCTGCAATGGTTATTCGTGCAATGGGATACGATAATGACGTTCAAGCTATTGGATTAGCTTGGCCAACTAATTACATTTCTTATGGTGAAGAATTAGATTTATATGAATCAATTGATAGCTTTGATGCGAATTCTCAAGCAACAAGAGGTAATGTTGCAATAATGTTATACAATATGTTGAAGTCTGTTCCTCAAGATGAATCAGACAATTATGTAGAAGATGATTCATTAGATGAGAGTAAAACTTTGATTGCATATTTTTCTCATGCAAGCAATACAGAAGCTGTAGCACAGCTAATCAAAGAAAATACAGATGCAGATTTATTTGAAATTAAAACTGAAAATTCTTATCCTGAAAATTATGAAGAAACTGCAAAACAAGAGAAAGAAAGCAATGCAAGACCTAAACTTTCAACTCATGTATCAAATATGAATGATTATGATGTAATATTTATTGGGTATCCTATTTGGCTTGATACTACACCAATGGCTATACGTACTTTCTTAGAAGAGTATGATTTTGAAGGAAAATTAGTTATACCATTTTGCATTAATAATAACGATGGATTAGGGAGTAGTGTAGATGATATAGTTGCTACTGTTCCTGAAGCAAATGTATTAGATGGATTGTCTATTTTAGAAAGTGAAGTAGAAGGAAAAGCAACATCTAATACTGTAAAAGATTGGATACAAGAATTAGCTTTATAATTAAAAAGTCAAAAACGTCCTTTTTTCAATAAAAGGACGTTTTCGACTTTTTATATTTAATCAGTATTAGATGAATAATCCTTTACAACCCATATGCCTAAATTATCTTTTTGTAATGGTTTAATTAAATTTATTTTGTATTCTATATTATCAGGAAAGCTAATTGTTATGTTTGATTTTTTAGAATTATTTTGAAGCGATATTATTTTGCCACCTGTAAGACCTGTTTTATTTAAAATAAATTCCATAGCTGTTTCCTCTGCAACAAGTCTCCATGGATAGTGCCCATTGTTGACCTCATTTTGCAAGGTTACTAAATCTTCATAATTCAAATTTTCTGCATTTTCAATATCCACTGTTCGAGTAGTCATAAAGCAAACTGCAATTACTAAACATAAAACTATAGAAATTAAAATAATTATAACTGATGGCTTTTTATAATTAAGAATTGATTTAATTCTGTCTTTAACTGAAGTTTCACCAAAAGCCACAGGGCAAGCTGTAACTAATTTTTGATTGTTAATACTATAAGTTAAAAGTGTACTAGAATATTCTTTTCTTTTTTCCGTTTCTAATTTTTTAATTACAATCTCATCAGTTGCAACTTCAACGTCTTTACAAAATTGAATATAAGCAAGCCATACTAATGGATTAAACCAATGAATAGACAATAAAATATATCCAAATGGTTTCCAGAAATTATCTCCTCGCTTTAAATGAGCTTTTTCATGCATCAAAATATATTCTTCATCTTTTTGCTCTATTTTTGAAGGTAAATATATTTTGGGAACTAGCATACCTAGTGTAAAAGGTTCTGATATTTTATCGCAAATATAAATATTATCTTTTTTCTTGATGCTTACACTTACAATCTTTTTTAAATGCAAATAGCTAATTAAAGCAAATGTTAACATTACAAATGTACCTACAATATAAACAACTCCTAAATTAAAAAGAATATTGTTTTTATTAGAATTATTTTTAACCTTAGAAGGTAATTCATTGGGATTTTTAGGTGTTTCATTATTAAAATTTTCTGTCCCTATAGAATTACTATTAGTAGTAACTAAATTAGCATTTTGAGAGCGAACACTTTGAATTAATGTGTTTTGAGGAACTAAACTAAAATTTGTTTCAAAGCTAAATGGACAAATTAATTTGAATGCAACAAAACCCCACAAAATGAAACACATAAATGTAGGAATTTTTTTAAATAATAGTTTCAATATGAAAATGAGCAGAATAATGTAACTTGCATATATAGTCATATTTAATATACTCAAAAATATTTGACTCATCTTTTTTTCTCCTTTCCATACGAATCAATCATCTTTTTTATTTCTACTATTTCTTTATTACTCAATTTTTTCCTTTTTGTAAAAGCTGCTATAAATGCAGGAAGCGAGCCATTAAAAGTATCATTAACAAAATTTTCACTCTGGTATGCATAGAAATCTTCTTTAGAAATAATAGAAGATACGATACCATTTTCATTTTTAAATATTTTGCGTTCACACAACTTTTTAAGCACAGTATAAGTAGTAGATTTTTTCCAATCTAGTTTCTCTTTGCATATTTTAACTAAATTGCCAGATGATAAAGGTTCATTTTCCCATATTATTTCTGCAAACTGTGTTTCAACAACTCCAAGTTTAATATTATTCATTTTTACATTCACTCCTTTTTGGTTTATTATCTATAGACTTGTTTTAAGTCTATCATAAATAGACCGAATGTCAAGATAAATTTTAAAAATTTTTTAAAAATGATTTATTAGTAAAAAGAGTAGAAAAAGTTTAATTTTAATTAATTTAATTTGTAATTAAGAAATGTAAATTGTAATAAATACATATTATGTTGAAACTTTGTTATATATTTTGCAAATATGAGGTAAGTAATGTTAAATATAAGGTAATGAATTGTGAAAATGAGTTGAGAAATTTTTAAAGATTTTAAAAGATAAAGGAGAAAAAGCGAATGGAAAACCTTGAAACCGTTGGAGCTGTGAACACAAGCATATATTTAGAAAATAGAAAATGTGGTACGACTTTTTTGTATTATAAAACCACCAGCTAGGCTGGTGGATATTTATTATATTACTTTTTTTCTTTTATTTTTTTTACAACAGGATAAATAAAAGCTAAAAAACATATTCCAATAATCAGAGATAATACGTCAATAGGATTTTCTTTCTTAGAAACTTTATTAGGATTATTTTCATTATAATATAATTCAAATGTTTTTCCTATATTGTCTTCTAAATTTCCTTCAATATATGAATCGTTGACGTATATGTATTTTTGATTATCTACATAGTAATATGAAACAGGTTTAAAAAGATTCTTTTTTGCACCAATATTATATATTTCTGAATATATTGTAGCAGTTGTTATATTATTTTCGTTTTTTAAATTAAAATAATTAAATGCATTATGTAATTGCCATGTAATAGTAGCAATACCAATTGAGAATAATAAGACATTTAATAAATATGATGGATTTGTAATAACCTTTTTTTCTTTTTCTTTTTTATTTATTTGTATAAAAAGCAATCCCGCTATAATTAAAAAAAGTATTACAAATATACTAACTGTTGGATTTAACATACTTTGATCAATTGTATTATTTAAATCAAAGTAAATTCCATCGCTTATATTGTCTTTATTAATATATATTAAAACTGTTTCTTTATTTGGGACATTTAATGTGATTTTTTCATTATCAGTATTGTAAATATTTTGAACATATATCTTTTTTCCATCTGTTTCATAATATAAATTTCCAAAGTCACTATATACATATTCCTCACTATAATTGCCTTTTTTTAAATTCCAACTGGCGAAAGAAATTACATTTATAATGAGACTTAAAATTCCAGCAATTAAAAGGAACCAGCCCAAAATTTTAGAAAACTTAATAGTTGCAATAGAATAATTATTACTCATTTTAATATTCTCCTCTAATCGAATAAATAAGTAGTAAAATTAAAAATACACTTTTATATATTTATATAATAACATATCTAGACTTTTTTTCAATAGATTTTATTCTATATTAACCTATTACTGTTCATCTTTCAAAATCTGGTTCATTTTGTTGTTCTTTAATTTTTTCT
>CAYNYD010000065.1:0-6254 GCA_964401375.1 uncultured Eubacteriales bacterium
TCAAGTTTGTTTTTTCAAAAAATTACGTTCGAGTTTCTCTGTCTCAGAAGCTGTACACAAAGCAAGTTTCGTAAATCCGATTTTGTGGCTCCAAGGCTCCGTACGTGCAAGCACGTGTCGCGTCGCCACAAAATAATTCCGTATTTACTTCACCTTGCTTTATTAACAGCTTCTAGCTCATCGAAAAGAACTTCATTTTTTGGAAAAACAAACTTGTAACAGTGCTTATAAAAATTTGTAAACTTTTAATAAATTTTTTAATTCTTTTTCAACTTATATTGTGTTTAAAAGTATATTAAAGTTCAGATATTTAGAAAGGAATGATAATAAAATGGGAAGATTATTCGGAACAGATGGAATTAGAGGAATTGCAAATTCAAATCTTTCATGTGAACTTGCAATGAAATTAGGTAGAGCTGCAGCGATGGTATTATCAAATAATGCTAGAAGGAGACCACTATTTGTGATAGGAATGGATACAAGAATTTCATCTGAAATGTTATCATCTGCAATTACTGCAGGTTTATGTAGTGTTGGAGCAGATGTTATGCTTTTGGGTGTTGTTCCAACTCCAGCAGTCGCATATTTAATTGGAAAATACAAAGCAGATGCTGGAATAATGATTTCTGCATCACACAATTCTGCTGAATATAATGGAATAAAAATATTTAGTGGAGATGGCTACAAACTTCCAGATGTTCTTGAAGAAGAAATTGAAAGTATAATTATAGATGATAGTAAAACATTTAAACCTGTAGAGGGAGCTGAAGTTGGAAAAGTTACACACGCAGAATTTCCAATAAAGCATTATATTGATCATTTAAAAAGTACAGTGCCTAATTCTTTAGATGGAATTAAAATTGCAATAGATTGTGCAAATGGTAGTGCAAGTAATACGGCAAAACTTTTAATGGAACAGTTAAATGCAAATGCTGAAATAATTTCAGCATCTCCAGACGGCATTAATATAAATGAAAATTGTGGCTCTACACATCTTGAAAATTTGGCTAAATATGTTGTTGAAAATAATATGGATATAGGAATTGCATTTGATGGTGATGCGGACAGATGTTTATGTGTAGATGAAAAAGGAAATGTTATTGATGGCGATCAAATAATGGCTATGTGTGCTTTAGATATGAAAGAAAGAGGAAAGCTTGCTAAGAATACAGCTGTTGGAACAATTTTAACAAATTTAGGCTTTGTAAAATTTTGTGAAGCAAATGATATTAATTTTACAGCTACCAAAGTTGGAGATAGATATGTTTTAGAAGAAATGCTTTTGGAAGAATTTAATTTTGGAGGAGAACAGTCTGGACATATTATTTTTAGAGATTATGCAACCACAGGTGATGGCGAGCTTACGGCAATACAGGTTTTAAATCTAGTAAAAAGAACGGGCAAGAAAGTTTCTGAACTTGCAAGTGCTATGGAAAAA
Organism: uncultured Eubacteriales bacterium; assembly: GCA_964401375.1. GTDB lineage: Bacteria > Bacillota > Clostridia > TANB77 > UBA1234 > UBA1234. The sequence goes on from CAYNYD010000065.1 coordinate 1,439, forward strand.
TATCCTCAGGTTTCTATAAATGTAAAAGTTAGTCAAGAGGGAAAAGTACAATTCTATACGAATTTTAAAGTAAAAAAAGCAATTGATGAAGCTAAGGAAAAATTAGAAGATAAAGGTAGAATTATTGTAAGACCTTCGGGTACAGAACCTAAAATGAGAGTTATGGTAGAATGTATGAATGAAAAATTAATGAATGATATTGCTAATGAAGTTGCAGATGTTATTAAAAAAGAATTAGGTGAATTATAAAATAATGTTTGATTTTACCTTCATTTTCATATTGCACTAATTTTTTAGGTTTGTTATAATGGGTATGTAGGCTTGAAAAAAGGATGAATAAAAAAGCTTGAAATAATTATTTCCGTATATTAGGAGGGAATGTATATGAATGAAATTGAAAAGAAATGTGTATGTTCGTGTGGAGAAATTGATGAAAACAAGAAAAAATTACTTGAAGTTATAGTTTCCGTAAATGGGGACAAGAGTCAACTTATGAAAGTTTTAAATGCTGCACAAGAAATTTATGGATATATTCCAACTTCTGCACAAAAATTGATTTCAGAAGAATTGGATATTCCAATGGCAGAAATATATGGAGTCATTACTTTTTATGCAAGATTTTCACTTGAACCAAAAGGAAAATATAATATTGGAGTTTGCTTAGGAACAGCTTGTTATGTAAAAGGATCACAAACTGTTTTAGATAAAGTTAAAGAAATACTTGGAATAGATGTTGGTGGTGTTACACCAGATGGAAAATTCTCATTGGAAGCTACAAGGTGTGTAGGTGCTTGTGGTTTGGCACCAGTTATGACAATTAATGATGAAGTTTATGGAAATATGGATCCTTCAAAGGTAAAGGATATTTTAGAAAAATATCAATAAGGATAGGAGGGGATTATATGAAATCTATTGAAGAGTTAAATCAAATTAGAGAAAAAACTTTAAGTGAAATATCACTTAGAAAAGATAGAAATTATACAGGAAGAGAGAAGCATATTTTAGTCTGTGGAGGTACAGGCTGTACTTCATCACATTCAAAAGATATTATAGAAAAGTTTAATGAACTTATTGAAGAACATCATTTAGATAACGTTAAAGTTATTAGAACTGGTTGTTTTGGTCTTTGTGCAAGAGGACCAATTATAGTTGTTAGACCAGAAGATACATTTTATGCAATGTCTCATGTAGATGATGTAAAGGAAATTGTAGAAAAGCATATTATGAATGGAGAAATTGTAGAAAGATTACTTTGCAAAGATATTGATGGTAGTGTTGTTAAAAGCTTGGATGAATTAAACTTTTATAAGAAACAACATAGAATAGTTTTGAAAAATTGTGGTCTTATTGATCCAGAAAATATAGATGAATATTTAGCATTTGATGGCTATAAAGCTTTGGAAAAAGTTTTAACTTCTATGACTCCAGATGAAGTTATAAAAGAAGTTTCAGATTCAGGCTTAAGAGGTAGAGGTGGAGCTGGATTTCCAACAGGTAAGAAGTGGCAATTTGCAAAAGATTCAGTTGCTGATCAAAAATATGTAGCTTGTAATGCAGATGAAGGAGACCCAGGAGCATTTATGGATAGAAGTGTTCTTGAAGGAGATCCTCATAGTGTAATTGAAGCAATGGAAATAGCAGCTTTTGCAATTGGTGCTACAAAAGGATATGTATATGTTAGAGCTGAATATCCAATAGCTGTACATAGATTACAAGTCGCAATAGATCAAGCAAGAGAATATGGTTTGCTTGGTAAAAACATAATGGGTACAGATTTTGAATTTGATTTAGAGATTAGGTTAGGTGCTGGTGCATTCGTTTGTGGAGAAGAAACAGCACTTATGGAATCTGTTGAAGGAAGAAGAGGAGAACCAAGAACAAGACCTCCATTCCCAGCAGTTAAAGGTTTATTTGGAAAGCCTACACTTTTAAATAATGTTGAAACTTATGCAAATATTACTCAAATTATTTTAAATGGTGCAAGTTGGTATTCAAGTATTGGTACTGAAAAATCAAAAGGAACTAAAGTGTTTGCTTTGGGTGGAAATATAAATAATGTTGGATTAGTTGAAGTCCCAATGGGTATAACTCTACGTGAAATTGTTTATGATATAGGTGGAGGAATACCAAATGGAAGAAAATTTAAAGCAGCTCAAACAGGTGGACCATCAGGAGGTTGTATTCCTGAACAATATTTAGATACACCAATTGATTATGAAAGTTTAAGTGCAATTGGCTCAATGATGGGATCTGGTGGATTAATTATAATGGATGATAGCACTTGTATGGTTAATCTTGCAAGATTTTTCTTAGACTTTACTGTTGATGAATCTTGTGGAAAATGTCCACCATGTAGAATTGGGACAAAAAGAATGCTTGAGATATTAGAAAGATTAGTTAATGGAAAGGGTAGAGAGGGAGATATTGAAAAACTAGAAAAACTTGCAATGAATATTAAACGTTCATCACTTTGTGGACTTGGACAAACAGCTCCAAACCCTGTTTTAAGTACATTAAGATATTTTAGGGATGAATATGAGGCACATATCAAGGAAAAGAGGTGTCCTGCTGGTGAATGTAAAGCTATGACTAAAGTTATGATAGATAAAGAAAAATGTAAAGGTTGTAGTTTGTGTTCAAAAAATTGTCCAGTAGAAGCAATTCATGGAGAATTGAAATCTCCATTTGAGATTGATCAATCTAAGTGTATTAAATGTGGTGTTTGCATTGCTAAATGTCCATTTAAGGCTATTTCTAGGGTTTAAAGAATGACAATTATTTTCTGAATTTAAATATAAAATAAGAAAGGTGTGAGAATATGGAAAATATAAAGGTTACAGTAGATGGCAAAGAAATTGAAGTCCCAAGTGATTACACTGTATTAGAAGCAACAAGAAAAGCTGGAGCTGATGTTCCAACACTTTGTCATTTAAAAGGTATAAATAAAATTGGTGCCTGTAGAATGTGTATTGTTGAAGTTGAAGGCTCAAGAGGGTTTGTAACTTCATGTACGATGCCTGTAAATGATGGAATGGTTATAAGAACAAATACTCCAGAATTAAGAGATGCAAGAAAAGTAACTTTAGAACTACTTCTTTCTAATCATAGAAGAGAATGTTTAACGTGTATAAGAAGTGGAAATTGTGAATTACAAACACTTGCTAGAAAGTTAAATGTGGATGATATAGAGTTTCAAGGAGAATTATCTGAAAGATTTGTTGATGACTTATCTCCATCAATTGTTAGAGATACAAGTAAATGTATTCTTTGTAAAAGATGTGTTGCAACTTGTAAGAATATTCAAAAGGTTGGTGCCATAGATACGGTAAATAGAGGATTTAAAGCTAAAATTGGGACAGCCTTAGATAAGTCTTTAAATGATGTCCCATGTAGTTTATGTGGTCAGTGTATTAATGCTTGCCCGACTGGTGCACTTCATGAAAAAGATTCAACAAAAGAAGTATGGGAAGCTATTGCTGATCCAGATAAATATGTTATATTCCAAACAGCTCCTGCTGTAAGAGCTGCAATTGGTGAAGAGTTCGGATATCCTATTGGGACATTAGTAACTGGTAAAATGGTTGCAGGTCTTAAAAAACTTGGAGCGAATAAAGTTTTTGATACAAATACTGGTGCAGATTTTACAATTATGGAAGAAGGAACAGAACTAATTGAAAGAATAAAAGGAAATGGTGTTTTACCAATGGTTACATCTTGTAGTCCAGGTTGGGTTAGGTTTGCTGAAAGTAATTATCCAGATTTATTAGATCATTTATCTTCTGCAAAGTCACCACATCAAATGTTTGGAGCTATTTTAAAAACTTATTATGCAGAAAAAGAAGGATTGAATCCAGATAATATATTTGTTGTTTCTGTAATGCCTTGTGTTGCTAAGAAAGCTGAAAGCATGCGTGAGGAGATGAAAGTTAATGGAAGAAAAGATGTAGATGCAGTAATTACAACTAGAGAAGCAGCAAGAATGATGAAAGAAGCAGGAATTGATTTAAGATATATAGACGAAGAAAACTTTGATAATCCAATGGGAGATGCTTCTGGAGCAGGTGCGATATTTGGCACAACTGGTGGAGTTATGGAAGCAGCACTTCGTACGGTTTCAGAATTAATGACTGGTAAAGAATTAGAAAAAGTGGAGTTTGAAGAAGTTAGAGGAGAATTAAATGGAATAAAAGAAGCAACTGTTAAAATTGGTGATATGGATATTAAACTTGCGGTTGTAAATGGACTTGGAAATGCTGCTAAAGTGATGGATATGGTAAGAGAGGGAAAAGCTCCATATCATTTTATTGAAATAATGGCTTGTCCGGGTGGATGTGTAAACGGTGGAGGGCAACCAATTCATGATGCTAAAACAAGAGATACAGTAGATATTCCAGGACTTAGAAAGAAAGCTCTTTATGAGGCTGACAAAGATTTACCAATTAGAAAGTCTCATGAAAATCCTGTTATAAAAAAGATATATGATGAGTATTTAGAAAAACCAGGAAGTGAGAAAGCACATGCATTGCTCCATACACATTATTATGAGAGGAAGTATTTTGAAGAATAGAAAATCTCAAATTTCTGTTACTTAGTGTAAATTTTTAGTAGGCAATATAAAAATGTTGCCTGCTAATTTTTTATTTTACAAAACTAAATTCCTGATGAGCCATCGATGGAATTTACTTTTAAATTTAATTTAGATTTAAGTGGAGAAAATTTTTTATACAAAACACTTGTAATTTGCCTTTTTATATGGTATATATTAGTTATTCTAAATTCTAGCATTCGCTAGAAGAATTTCCAAAAAAATAAAATA
>CAYNYD010000066.1:0-5758 GCA_964401375.1 uncultured Eubacteriales bacterium
TTGCTTCTTGTTCTGCTCTTGCCTGCAATTCAGCTTGTTCCCTTGCTTCCGCTTCACGTCTTTCCATTTCTTGCTGCTTTGCTTTTAGTTCAGCTTGTTGCTTTGCATAAGCTTCTTGTTCTGCTTTAACCTTAAGTGCAGCCTCTTCACTTTCTTTTCTTTGTTGTTCAACTTCTAATTCTTTTTCCTTTTCTTTTTCCTTTTTCTCTTTAGCTAAAGCATCTTTTTTTTCTTCTTTTTCTTTTTTCTTATTATCTTTAAGAATTCCGAATAAACCTCTCTTTTGACTTGTATTATTAGATTTTTTTGATTTACTACCTTTAGATTGTGCATCAAATCCAGCAGGTGCTAAAACAGATGTTAAAAACATATACTTTTCTGAATTTAGTAACTCCTTTTTCACATCTTGTGGTAATTGGCTTGCAATAACTTTTAATTGATTTTGACTATATTGTTCAGCTATTCTATCAAACGCTTCAACATATTTTTCATTTTTCCCTTTAATTCCCTCATAATATTTTAATATATTAAGTATTTGAAGTTCTTCAACTTCATCATCTCTAGTAGAAAGATCACCATCTGTAACAACTGGATTAATATTTAAATGCTTCTTAGCTTCTTTTTTATTCATAGGATTCTTTATATAGTTACATAAAGAATCAACATTTCTTTCATCGCCTATTAAAATATTATATACTCCAATACTAAATAACCTCTCTACAAATTTATCTTGTTGCGTAGATCTTCTATCTGAGCATATAACTATTATTTCAGAATCTTCAATTTCATCTGTAATATTATCTATATTGTTAAATATGAACCTGTCCAAAGATTCTACATTTTTAACAACAAATTCTTCTAATTCCTCGCTTATAACAATTCTGTCATAAGTTTTATCACTCTTAACTTCTTCTAAAAGTGCTTTAAAATAAAAAACGTTCTTGTAATCGATTTCTTCTCCGAATTTTTCATAATACCTTTCGGCAACCTTTTTAGAAATTTGTTCTCTTCCTATTGCAAATAGTACTTTCATATTTAATCACCTTCCTGCTAAATTTAGCATCATTTAATAATAATTATTTACCCGCAACCAGCAAAGCAAAAATCAATGGTAATACCTGAAAAAAAACTATTCCACACAAGAAAGCCATAATCATACCAAAGCCTTGTTCTCTCTTATCTAATTTTTTTTCACCAATAATATAAAAATTAAATGCACCTATACTTAATCCAATAATACAAATTGGTATACTATAAACTTGTGCCAATTCCAAATAGTAAGCTGTAATGCCATAAGTTCTATTATTATATTTATCTGTATATTCTGCTATTTTTCTATCTTTTTCTGATATATTTTTTAATATTTTTTCAGTGGCTGGTGTTTTTGGCTCATCTTCCAAATTATTTGTATCCGTCTTATTATTTTCTATTTCATTAGATCTTTCATCAAACTTTACTTGATTTGAATCGCTACTTTCCACTTCTCCGACTATTATCCACTGCAAAAACTAAAGCATTAGAAATCAGTACTACTGACATTACTATAATTAAAAAAACTTTCTTCATATATGTGGACCATTCCTTTCTTGCCTTCGATTATATCATACTAGAATGTAATTAGGAACTATAACCGATTTAACTGCATAAATCTCCATGAATATAATACTATATTTTCCACCTTTTTTCAACTATATTTTTCTTTTTTATTAATTTTCTTTTAATGCTATTAACTTTTTTTGAATTTTTATAACATTATATATTTAAATTCAAAATTTTTCTATTTTATCAAGTAAAAATTCTTTAAAATAACTTTTCCAATTCTTTCTTTCTATCTTTTGAGGCAAAATATAATTAACCTCCTTTATCTTTACATTATCTAAAAAAATTTCAGCATATCCTATTTCTTCGCCCTCTTCTAAAGGTGCATTTAAATCAGATTTTATGTGATATTTAACTTCAATTTTACTTAATTCTTCATCTTTTAAAGGATAAATAATCTCAAATTTTTTTGATAACGAATATAATCCTCCTTCACTTTTTTTAATATTAACACATATTGTATCTCTAATATATTTTCCCAAATTAACATTTTTAAATGCATTAAAACCATAATCTAATAATTTTACTGAATCACTTGTTCTAAATTTTTTAGAATCACAACCAAGCACTATACTTATGAGCCTTCTACCATCTTTTGTACAAGAAGTTATAAGGCATCTACCAGCATCACCTGTAAACCCAGTTTTTATTCCATCAGAACCTTCATATAAACTTAGCATTTCATTCGTAGTACCAATTGTTCTTGTATTATTATTAATTTTTATATTAACAGTTTTTTGAGAAACAATATTAGCAAAAAAAGGAATACTTATTAATTTCCTTGCAATTAGCATTAAATCATAAGCTGTAGAATAATGGTTTTCTGCATCAAGTCCATGAGGTGTAATAAAATGACTATCAACTGCACCAATCTCTTCAGCTTCTTCGTTCATAAGAACTATAAAATTATCTACACTTCCAGCAATATGTTCAGCAATAGCTACTGCAGCATCATTTCCAGAATGTACTAATAATCCTTTTAATAAATCTCCTAAAGAGACTTTATCTCCAGCTCTCAAATTGATTGTAGAGCCTCCTGTATTAGCAGCTTTTTGACTTATTGTAACTATATCACCTAAATTACCCAATTTATATGCAACTAATGCTGTTATCATTTTCGTAGTAGATGCATTCGCTCTTCTTTGTCTTGAATTTTTTTCATATAATATTCTATCTCCAGTAACATCATATAACAAAGCAGATCTCGCATTTAAGCTTGGAACTTCTATACTTGCAGATGTTTCTATAACATAATCTTCTTCTTCTTCGACTGTTCCTTCATAAAATGCAAAAACATTACTTGATATAAAAATACATAAAATAAATAGAAAAAATAACTTTTTCAATCGGCTCACCTCACGGTATTAATATGCACTAATCCATCACATTATTCTTTGCAATTCATAATATATAACAAATACTTATATGGAGGTAAATAGCTATGCACAAAGGATTAGAACTAAAAAATATTTCAAAAACATATCAAGATGAAAATGGTGAAACTTTAGCAATTAAAGATTTTAGTTATAAGTTTGAAGAAGGTGATTTTGTATCTTTATTAGGTCCAAGTGGTTGTGGTAAGTCAACTCTACTCTCAATTATTGCTGGCTTAGAATCCCCTTCCAAAGGAAAAGTATATCTAAATGGAATAGATATAACTAATAAATCATCAAACATAGGTTATATGTTGCAAAAAGATTATTTATTAGAATGGAGGAATATTTTAAATAATGTTTTATTTGGTTTAGAAATTAAAAACAATTTAACTAAAGAAAATATTTCATATGCCAAAAACCTGATTGAAAATTATGGATTATCCGAATTTATATATAAATACCCTTCCCAATTATCTGGTGGTATGAAGCAAAGAGTTGCCTTAATAAGGACTTTGGCAACAAAACCAGAAATATTATTATTAGATGAAGCTTTTTCTGCATTAGATTATCAAACAAGATTAAATGTGTCTAGTGATGTTTATCGAATAATTAAAAGTGAAAAGAAAACTACAATAATGGTAACTCATGATATTCCAGAAGCAATAAGTATGTCTGACAAAATAATAGTTCTATCAAATAGACCTTCTACAATAAAAAATATTCATGAAATAAATTTTGAAATTGATGATAGAAATCCTTTAAATTGTAGAGAACTACCTGCTTTCAATAAGTATTTTGACACTATTTGGAAGGAGTTAGACACAAATGAAAAATGATATTTCTTCCGAGAGAAAAAAATATTTATCGCAAAAAAGAAGAAAAAAATGTGCAATCATCCTTACTCAATTATTTATTCTTATTGCTTTTATATTAATTTGGGAATTCCTTGCCGAAAAAGAAATAATAGATGACTTTATAACAAGCAGACCTAGTAAAATTATACGTACGTTGGCAAACTTGTCTTCTAACAATTTACTATATCATATATCTGTTACTTGCATAGAAACATTAATAGGATTTGTAGCTGGAACAGTAATTGGTATAATTATTGCATCTATTTTATGGTGGTCAAATTTTATTTCAAAAGTATGTGAACCGTTTTTAGTTGTTTTAAATAGTCTTCCCAAAGTTGCTCTTGGACCAATAATTATTGTATGGGTAGGAGCTGGTACACCAGCTATAATCACAATGGCACTTGCTATTTCCTTAATAGTGACTATATTAGAAATGCTAAACGGTTTTTTAAATACTGATTCAAATATGATTAAAATGGCACAAACTTTTAATGCAACAAAATGGCAAATATTTAAAAAAATAGTATTCCCCTCAAATATTTCAACTCTTATAAATGCTTTAAAAGTTAACATTGGATTATCTTTAGTCGGTGTTATATCTGGCGAATTTTTAGTTTCAAAAGCTGGATTAGGTTATTTAATTGTATATGGAGGTCAAGTATTTAAATTAGATTTAGTAATGACAAGTGTAATAATTTTAGCTTTAGTCGCAACAGCAATGTATCAATTAATCGTATTACTAGAAAAATTAATTTTAAAATTTATTATGCACAAAACTTAATTATATTGCATAAGAATTAAATAGATTTTATTAAAAGATAGGAGGTTTACATGAAAAGATTTCTTTATACATTAATTGTAGTTTTAGTCATTATCATCGTAGTTGCTATTGCAGCATTTAGCAAAAATTTTGATAAAACTCCAAGTGCATCTGGTGATATACCTTTGCAAAAAATAACTGTTAGTGAAGTTACTCATTCAATATTTTATGCCCCTCAATATGTTGCTATAAATCTTGGATATTTTGAGGAAGAAGGATTAGATATCGAGCTTATAAATAGTGGTGGTGCAGATAAAGTCATGACAGCAGTTCTCTCTAATGATGTTGAAATTGGATTTGCAGGACCAGAAGCTTCAATATACATTTATAATGAAGGTAGTAAAGATTATGCAGAAGTTTTTGCACAAGTAACAAAACGTGATGGATCATTTCTCGTATCAAGAGAATCTGGGGAAAATTTTAAATGGGAAAACTTAAAAGGAAGTCATATTCTTCCCGGAAGAAAAGGTGGAGTTCCATATATGACTCTTCAATACGTATTAAGACATCATGGAATAAACACCGAAACAGATTTAAATTTTGATAATAGCATTAGTTTTGATGCAATGACTAGTGCATTTGTTTCAGGAACAGGTGATTATGTTACAGTTTTTGAACCTGCTGCAACAACCTTAGAAGCTGAAGGAGCAGGATACATTGTTGCATCTGTTGGTGAAGCTACAGATGAAATTCCTTTTACAGCATATTTTGCAAAGAAAAGCTATATAGAGCAAAATCCAGAAATTATCCAAAAATTTGTAAATGCATTATATAAAGGTCAAACTTACGTAAAGGAACATACTGCCGCTGAAATTGCAGACGCAACAATAAGTTCTTTCCCTGATACCGATTTAGATATTCTCACAAAAGTTATTCAAAGATATAAAGACATTGATGCATGGAGTGAAACTCCTGCCATGTCTGAAGATGCATTTATGCGTTTACAAACTGTAATGACAGAAGCTGGTGAACTAGAAAGCACTGCTCCTTATAGTGAAATTGTAAACAATACATTTGCCAATAATATACTTAAATAAAAAAATTTATGTATAATTTTCGCTTATAATACTTGTTATTTATAAACTATGTCCAATAATTGTATACACAAA
>CAYNYD010000067.1:0-5503 GCA_964401375.1 uncultured Eubacteriales bacterium
TTTGTAGAAGAAAATCTAACTAAAGAATATGCTTCTCTAGCAATTACTATTTCTTCATTTGTAGCTATAACAAACATTTTTATTTTAGATTCAGGTGTACTTATAATACCTTCATACATTTCATCATTAATATGTGAATCATCATATATTATTCCATATTCTTCTAATCCCTCTACACAAGCTTTAACCACATCAGGATTATGCTCCCCTATTCCACCTTCAAAAGTTATACAATCAACGTGTCCTAGAACTGCCATATAAGCTCCAATGTACTTTTTAACTCTATATGACAAAACTTCAAGTGCCATTTCAGCTCTTTTATTTCCAGCTTTTCGTAATTCTCTTAAATCACGAACATCACCTGTTTCTCCAGATAAAGCAAGTAAGCCAGATTTTTTATTTAATATATTAAGCATCTGATGTATGTCTAAATTTTCTTTTTCCATAATAAATTCAAGTATAGCTGGATCTAAATCACCACTTCTTGTGCCCATTACCAACCCTTCAAGAGGTGTAAATCCCATTGAAGTATCTACACATTTACCATTTTTAACTGCAGTAATACTTGAACCATTTCCTAAGTGGCACGAAATTAAATTAATTTCTGATACATGTTTTCCTAATAATTTAGCAGCTTCATTTGTTACAAAACTATGAGACATTCCATGTGCACCATATCTTCTAATACCATATTTTTCATAATATTCATATGGAATTCCATACATATAAGCTTTTTCAGGCATTGTTTGATGAAAACTCGTATCAAATACAAGAACTTGTTTAATGCCCGGCATTGTTTCTAAACAAGCATTAATTCCTTGAAGTGCTGGTGGATTATGAAGAGGTGCATAAGGAATTGATTTTTCTTTAAATGTATTTAAAACTTCATCTGTAACTAATGTAGATTCTTTAAAGAAAGGACCTGCATTAACTATTCTATGTCCAATTGCAGATATCTCACTTAAACTATTAACTACACCCTCTTCAGGGTCTGTAAGATATTTTACAACTGCTTTAAATGCTGCCAAATGATCTGGTAATGGCATAACTTCTTTAATTTTTTTACCACTTTTACCTTTATATTCTATAAATGGTGGTGTTATAGCATCCATACTACCACCTATTACATCACATTTACCTTTTGCTAAAACATTTTCATTCTCCATATCTATTACTTGGTACTTAAGAGATGAGCTTCCACAGTTTACAACTAATACTTTCGCATCTTTTTCTGGTTTTACTACTTTATTCACATCAACTAAAACTTTCACAATATTATCTCCTTTCAAAACTTAATAATTCACGAATGAATATATCATATTAAAGTTTATTTTGCAATCTTTTATTTTGCTTGTACAGCTGTTATTGCAACAACTCCTACAATGTCATCTGTTGAACACCCTCTACTTAAATCATTAACAGGTTTTTTTATTCCTTGCGTAATTGGTCCATAAGCTTCTGCATTAGCTAATCTTTGAACTAATTTATATCCATTATTTCCAGCATTTAAATCCGGGAATATAAGAATGTTCGCATTACCTGCAATTACACTATTAGGTGCTTTCTGTTTCGCTACAGAAGGTATTATTGAAGCATCAGACTGCAATTCCCCGTCAACGATTAAATCAGGACATTTTTCTTTAACTAATTTTGTTGCTTCAATAACTTTACTTGTTAAATCAGTTAAAGGAGCACTGCCCAAAGTAGAATAAGAAAGCATTGCAATTTTGGGCTCAGTTCCAATTAATTCTTTCCATGTTTTAGATGATGAAATTGCAATTTCAGATAATTCATCTGCATTTGGATTTACATTTAAACCACAGTCTGAAAATAGAAATACTCCATTTTCTCCGTATTGGCAATTTGGGACATCTATTATAAAGAAACTTGAAACTAATTTTGTACCATTTGCAGCTTTTAAAATTTGTAAAGCTGGTCTTAATGTATCAGCTGAAGAACATATACTTCCAGCGACTAAACCATCTGCATCTCCCATTTTCACCATCATAGTACCAAAATAAATATTATTTTTAATTGTTTCATCTGCTTTTTCTAAAGTCATTCCTTTTTCTTTTCTAAGCTCATAGAACTCATTTACATATTTTTCAAAGTTTTCACTTTCAGTAGGATTAATTATTTCAATATCTGATATATCAACATCATTATCAATATTTTCTCGATTTCCAATTAAGATAACTTTTGCAAATCCTTCATCTGTAACTTTTCTTGCTGCTTGTCTAACTCTAATATCTCCTGATTCTGGAAGCACTATTGTTTTGATATTTTGTTTTGCAATATTTTTTAAGTTTTGTATAAAATCCATTAAAATCACCTCTATATAAATTTTACATTTTAAATTATATTATTAATAAAATTCCTTTTCAATATTATATTATTAAAATCAAAAATTTTATAATTACATAGTGTAGTTATTATTGAATTATTCATTATTGAGTCATATTAATTTTATTGTAAAAATAAAGTTCTTTTCGATGAGTTAGAAGCTGTTAATAAAGCAAGGTGAAGTAAATACGGAATTATTTTGTGGCGACGCGACACGTGCTTGCACGTACGGAGCCTTGGAGCCACAAAATCGGATTTACAAACCTTGCTTTATGTACAGCTTCTGCGACAGAGAAACTCGAACGACATTTTTACAATAAAATTAATCTGACTTATAATTTACTAAAAATTTTTGAATTTAACTCTACTCTCATTTAGGTATAAAATAAAAGGGCCTGTAAAAAAGTTCTATAGCAATAAATATTCACCAGCTTAGCTGGTGGTTTTATAATACAAAAATGCGCGAAATTTCTTCACGCATTTTTGTTAGAAAACTTTTTTTACAGTCTCAAATGATGAACTAATCATTGAAGAGTAAAAACAAAATAATTATCACTATCACTATTAAAAAACAACCACAACCTCCACAACCATTTGAACAGCCATCATCGTCTCCATTTAAAGAAGAAATTAACCACATTATAATTAGCCAATCCATAGTTTACACCCCTTATATGTGTCAACTCAGTTAAAAACTTAATAAAAGTTAAGTCGAGTTCATTTATAAATTGTGAAAGTTTTAGTACCCTGTGTTCCTTGCTTATTAATGCATCAAAATTTCTTTGCACACAATATAATCTATATTTTGCACTTAATTATATTATGTAATTTCAATAAAGTCAACACATAATTGATATAAACATTAAATCACAAGTGCTACAATACATTAATCTATTATTATTTAAAGAACGTAGTAGTATATAATCATTTCCTACTCGTTCTAATAATCCTGTACGAGTTTCTAAACCATCTGACGTATCAAATTCACAACTACATCTTCTTCCTATACAGCTACACAATACGTCAAGAAGACCATCATTCGTGCAACCATTAGAACAAGCTTGTGTATTATTATCATTATTTGTATTATTAAGTGTATTTGTAGGTAAAGCATTATTAAAAGCATTATTAGATGCTAAATTATTAGTATTACGCGCAGAATATCTACAACAATTATTCATAGTCATTCTCCTTTCATTTCATAATATAATATGCTATAATCTAGTCTAGGGTGATAAAAATAGAGATTTTATATAAAGTAAATGAAGATGATAAAAATAAAACTATAGCAACTATTTTAAGAAATAAACTAAGTGTTTCAACAAGATTACTAAATAAATTAAAAATGAACGAAAAAATTTTAGTAAATAATAATCCTGTTTTTTCAAATTATATGGTAAAAACAGATGACTTAATAAAAATAAAAATAGATTTTATTGAAGTAGATTATATAGAACCAGAACAGATGGAACTGGATATATTATATGAAGATGAATACTTTTTAGCAGTCAATAAACCTGCAGGAATTGTTGTTCATCCATCTGCTAATCATCTTAGTAATACATTAGCAAATGGAGTTAAATATTATTTAAATAATCAAAAGAAAATTAGACCTATTAATAGATTAGATAGAGATACTTCAGGAATTGTCTTATTTGCCAAAAATGAATATATACAAGAATTAATGGTAAAAAGTAAAATAAAAAAGGAATACATTGCTATTACAGATGGTATATTAGAAAAAAAGTATGGAACAATTAATTTGCCAATAGCTAGAAAAACTCGGAAGTATTATGGAAAGATGTGTTTCAGAAGAGGGTCAAACAGCTATTACACAGTATAAAGTTTTAAAGGAAATAGATAATTTATATAGTGTTGTATGTTTAAGGCTTTTAACAGGAAGAACACATCAGATTAGGGTTCATTTATCATACATTGGTGCACCAATACTTGGAGATACATTATATGGTAGATCATCAGATTTAATTAATAGACAAGCTTTACATTCATATAAAATAGAGTTTATACATCCAATAACTAAAAAAGAAATATGTATAACAGCATCTCTTCCAAATGATATGAAAAAGATTATTTGATTTAAGCAAAAACTTCGCATTTAAGCGAAGTTTTTACATAGATATAGAGTAAATCTATAAGCCGGGTTCTGTATTTGATAATCATTTATCTAGGACGTATATCACTATACGCCTCAAGCCATCTAAATTAAGAAGCTAGACGGGCCACCTAATACTTCTACCATGATGTTGCTCCGAGTGGGGTTTACATAGCAAACACGTCTCCGTGCTTCTGGTAGGCTCTTACCCTGCCTTTCCATCCTTACTTATAATTAAAAATATAAGCGGTATATTTCTGTTGCACTTTCCTTAGAGTTACCTCCACCAGCTGTTAGCTGGCACCCTGCCCTATGGAGCCCGGACTTTCCTCTCGTATGAAAAACATACCAGCGATTATCTGGTTTACTCTATTGGATATTTTAAAATATTTTTAATTTTATGTCAAGGGGGGTTATATGTAAACCTTTATTTCCATTATTTACAACTATTCTAATAAGCAAAAAAGCTGTATAATTATATTAAGGGGTGAGGTTATGAGAGATGTAATTATTACTTTATTAGCAGAAAAACCTTCGGAGCTAAATAATTTTTTAACTAAATATTTTGACAATAAAGTAGATGTAACAGACGGTGCGTTTATGTGGTCTTGCATATATAAAGAACCACTTGCAAGTGTAAACCTCATTTCTACTTTAATTGATAATAATGAAAAATTTAAAATCGATGCTTTAGTTTCAATTGAGCATTTAGATAGTATTAAAGTTTCAGAAGAAAATTTAGATGATTTAATAAAATTAATGTACTTTAGATATTATGCTTAGACTGTTTTTAGATTTTTATTTGTATTGTAACTGACTATGAATTTTTATAGAATATTAGAATAAATTGAAGTTGTTATGAAAATAAAGTTCTTTTCGATGAACTAGAAGCTGTTAAAAAATAAATGGTTGTAAATACGGAATTATTTTGTGGCGACGCGACACGTGCTTGCACGTACGGAGCCTTGGAGCCACAAAATCGGATTTACAACCATTTATTTTTTTATTAGCTTCTGTGACAGAGAAACTCGAACGATATTTTCATAA
>CAYNYD010000068.1:0-5364 GCA_964401375.1 uncultured Eubacteriales bacterium
CAAGGACAAGGGTCATTTCTTCCAACTTTCTCTGCTGCTGTTTTTGTCTTTGGTTTAGATTTTTCTGTTCCAGCTTTATTAGCCTGATTCAAGTTAGTAACCATATTCTTTATAATTTGAACTCTATCAACTTGCTCTCTTGGAACTAAGTGTAACATAGTTTTAACAACATCTTGCTCAATACTTGCAGTCATCTCATTAAACACATCATAACTTTCATATCTAAACTCAACTACTGGATCTTTTTGACCATATCCTCTAAGTTGAATGCCCTCTTTTAATTGCTCCATACCATCAATATGGTCCATCCATTTTTCATCAACATTTCTTAAAATAACGACTCTTTCAAGTTCTCTTATTTTATCTTCGCCTATTTCCTTTTCTTTCTTCTCATACTTCTCATTAACTAATTTAAGCAATTCTTCTTTTATGACTTCTGGATTTTCATTCTTTGCTTCATAATCTACATCAAAAGTTTCTTTCACATAATTTTCAAAGGCTGACTTATCTGATATTTCATTATGACCTCCATAATACGAATCTACAATACCATATACAGAGTTTTTAATCATGCTCATAATGTTGTCACGCATATTCTCTCCATCTAAAACTTTTCTTCTTTCAGAATAAATTATATGTCGTTGTTCATTCATTATATCATCAAACTGCAAAACTCTTTTTCTGTTTGAAAAGTGTATTGCTTCAACATTTTTTTGTGCAGTTTCTATTGTATTTGTAAGCATTTTCATCTCTAGTGGCATATCTTCTGGCATATTTAAAGTATTAGCAAGTGTTTGAATTCTATCACTACCAAACAATTTCATTAGATTGTCCTCAAGAGAAATATAAAATCTTGATTCACCTACATCTCCCTGTCTTCCACTACGACCTCTTAACTGATTATCAATTCTTCTTGATTCATGTCTTTCTGTACCAACAATTTTAAGGCCTCCTGCAGCAATTACTTTTTCTCTATCCTCTCTAACCTTTTCATCTAATTTATCATATAAACTTTTATATTCTTTTCTAAGTGCAAGTATATCTGGATTATCAGTTTCATTCAAACTAACAGCATCCATTATATCTTCTTCTTTATAACCACGTTTTTTAAGCTCATGTTTTGCCAAAGCTTCTGTATTACCACCAAGCATAATATCTGTACCTCTACCAGCCATATTTGTAGCAATCGTAACAGCCCCATACTTACCTGCTTGAGCAATAATTTCAGCTTCTTTTTCATGATATTTAGCATTTAATACTTCATGTTTAATTCCTTCTTTTTTCAAAAGCTCACTTAGAACTTCAGATTTTTCAATTGTTACAGTACCAACTAGAACTGGTTGCCCTTTTTCATGAGCTTGTTTAATATCTTCAACAACAGCTCTTAATTTTCCCTTTTCTGTCTTGTATACAACATCATTATTATCAACTCTAATCATTGGCTTGTTTGTAGGAATTTCAACAACATCAAGTCCATATATTTCTCTAAATTCTTGTTCTTCGGTTTTAGCAGTACCTGTCATTCCACAAAGCTTATTAAATAATCTAAAATAATTTTGAAATGTTATTGTAGCAAGAGTTTTACTTTCATTTGCAATCGCAACATTTTCTTTTGCTTCAATAGCTTGGTGCAATCCTTCACTATATCTTCTTCCATACATAATTCTTCCTGTATGTTCGTCTACAATTAAGACTTGACCATCTTTAACAATATAATCTTGATCCCTATGCATTACACCATTAGCACTCAATGCTTTATTTATATGATGATACAAAGTCATATTATCCATATCTTGAAGGTTTGTAACACCAAATGTTTTTTCTGCTTTTGAAATACCTCTAGCAGTTAAAGTAGCTCTCCTTGTTTTTAAATCTACTACATAATCATAATTTTCATCATCTGGATCAGCTTCTTTTCTATTTTCATCTTTAGCCACAACCTTAGCACTTAGGCCCTTTACAAATCTATCTGCTTGTTTATATAAGTCATTAGCTTTATCTGCTTGACCAGAAATAATAAGTGGAGTCCTAGCCTCATCAATCAAAATACTATCAATTTCATCGACTATTGCATAATGTAGATCCCTCTGAACCATTTGAGATTTATAAATAACCATATTATCTCTCAAATAATCAAAACCAAATTCATTGTTTGTCCCATAAGTAATATCTGCATTATATGCCGTACGTCTTTGATCTGGTGTCAAATCGTGTACAATAATTCCTACAGTTAATCCCAAGAAATTATATAATTTACCCATTTCTTCACCTTGAGATTTTGCCAAATAATCATTAACTGTAACTAAATGTGCTCCTTTTCCTTCTAAAGCATTCAAATATAAGGCTAAAGCAGCTGTTAATGTTTTACCTTCTCCTGTTTTCATTTCTGCAATTCTTCCCTGATGTAACACAACTGCACCTAATAATTGCACATCAAATGGTCTCTTTCCAAAAACCCTTTTTGAACCTTCTCTGGCAACTGCATAAGCTTCAACTAAAACATCATTCAACGTTTCACCATTCTTAATTCTTTCCTTAAATACTTCTGTTTTAGCACGTAATTCTGAATCACTCAACTTCTCCATTTGTGGTTCTAAAGCATTTATCTCATCAACATAATGCCTAATTTTATTCAATTCACGTTCACTATAACCAGCAAACAATTTACTAAAAAATCCCATTGCCATCCTCCATATATTTTAATATAGAAATCAAATTTTATTCTTTATCTAAAACAATTTTTCCTTCATCAATTTCAATAGCAGCTGCAGTAACATCTGATTCTACCTTTGCATTTGTTAGCTTAGGACTTCCTTGAGAAATCTGTCTTGCTCTTTTTGCTGTTCCAATAACTAAAGAATACTTACCAGTTGGAACCTTTTTCAATAAGTCTGTTATACTTGGTTTAATTATCATTTTTAATCCTCCCATTAACAATTTTTTACTTACTATTCCTCAGTTTCAACCTCGTCTTCATCACCTAATCTATTAGCTACCGTTTCAGGTTGAATTGCTGATAAAATCACATGTTCACTATCCATAATTATTACTGCTCTTGTTCTTCTTCCATAAGTGGCATCTACCAACTTACCTGTATCTCTTGCATCTTGTATAATTCTTTTAATCGGTGCAGACTCTGGGCTTACAATAGCGATTAGCCTATTTGCAGATACTATATTTCCAAATCCAATATTAATAAATTTCATGATCTATCCACTCCTTTATATTAAGCTTTTATTTATTTTTACCTCATAATATTTATTCAATATTTTGAACTTGCTCGCGAATATTTTCAATTTCATTTTTCATCTCAACGACATAATTTGTAATACCCACACTATTCGCCTTTGAGCCAATCGTATTTGTCTCACGATTCATTTCTTGAATTAAGAAATCTAATTTCTTACCTATTGGTCCAGATGTGTCTAACATTTCCCTTAAAGAATCAATATGACTTCTAAGCCTTGTAACTTCTTCGCAAATACTTGACTTATCTGCAAATAGAACAACCTCTATGCCAATTCTATTTTCATCAATAATATTATTTGCACCCAATTCACTAATTCTATTTGTCAATCTAGTTTTATATTCTTCTAATAAATCTTTAGATTTATCAGAAACAATATCTACATAACCAGAAATAACATCAAGCCTATTCATAATATCAAGCTTCAGTTTTTCTCCTTCACATTCTTTAGCTGTAATTATATTAGATATCGCACCATCTAAAGCTTCTTTTATAATATTCCAATAAGACTCTACATCTCCATTATTATTTGTAGTAATTACATCAGGTAATTCAAGAATTGATGTAGCATTAATTTCATTATTTAAATTATATAACTTAATTAATTCTCTCATTTCAGAAATATATGCACCAGCCAAATCTTTATCTATATTAATATTTCTATGAGAATTAGCTAAATTATTAATTGTTATATATACCTCTGTTTTTCCTCTTAAAATATTTTTGGAAACATACTGACGTATTCTATCTTCCAAAGAGCTTAAATATCTTGGTAATTTAACTGAAATATCGTTATATCTATGGTTAATCGTTTTTATCTCAATTACATATTCACGTCCATCAGCCTCTGATTTTCCCATACCATATCCAGTCATACTTCTTATCATCATTATTTACCTCTTTTTTTCTTAGACTTTTTCTTTTTTAACTTTCTATCTTCCTTGGTAACATCATAAACAATGTATACGGCTTTTCCAGCATAATAAACTAAAAATACAATTGGGAAAACAATATGTAGTGAATTAAATGGAGCACTAAAATTTATACGACTTCCCAACACTAAAGGTGCACTAAATGCAAATACCATTAATTCTAAGCCATAAGAGGCTTTTACCCCACTCTTTTTCGAATAGGCATATATCAACATTCCTACACCAACTAAAAGAATAATTCCTCCAATAATATTAACCCAAGTAGTAACGACATGATAATCATAATTAGATTTAAGAGCACTCTCTATCATACTATATAATATTTCAAAACATATAAGCATTAAGCCTGCTGCACATAACCTATCAATTAATTTACTTTTTTGTGTATAGTTCATAATCTATCTTACCTTCCTAAAAAAACTTCTTAATTTTCTTGTAATTCATACAAGACTATAGCGAGTGTTACTAAACCAGCAGTTTCAGTTCTAAGAATTCTAGGTCCTAATGTTACCCTTTTAACATTTTCAAGACTTAATAACTCTATTTCCTCATCAGAGAAACCTCCTTCTGGTCCAATCATAATTGCAATATTTTTGCAATCTTTGCTCACATTTTTTAAAACAGATTTCAAAGTAATAACTTTTTCACATTCATAAGGCAATAATAATATATCATATTTTGAAATATTTTCAATCAATTTTTTAAGTTTTATTGGTTTTTCTACAATTGGAATTTTTTGCCTACCAGATTGCTTTGATGCTTCGAGTGCTATTTTATTCCATCTTTCAACCTTTTTTTCAATATTTTTATCATCTAGTTTTACAATAACCCTATCAGTAATAGCAGGAATAATTTCACTTATTCCTAGTTCAGTACATTTTTGTATAATAAACTCAAGTTTATCACCTTTAGGCATTCCCTGAATTAAAGTAACTTTAATATCAGGCTCAGTTGTGAAATCTGAACTCTCTATAATATTTAAAACAATACTGTTTTTTGTAAATTCAGAAATATTCGTTAAATATCTTACACCTTTTTCATCACAAATATACAATGAATCCCCAATATTATATCTTAATACATTTTTTATATGATTTACATCTTCACCAAAAATTTTTGCAATACCATTATTTATTTGTTCATTTTTTACATAGAAAATAGACATTTTACTCCATCCTAAAAAAA
>CAYNYD010000069.1:0-5073 GCA_964401375.1 uncultured Eubacteriales bacterium
AAAAAATCTTTCAAGTATCTTAAAATTTCATAGACTTGTGCTAAAGTCATTTCTCTTGTACCTTCTGGTGCAACTTTATTAATATAATCCTCTATTTCTTCACGAGTTGTTTCATCTTTTAAATTAAATGTTGTAATATCATACATTATTTCTTTTGCTCTATTAGCAGAAACAGGATTTTCACTTGCATCAAGCATATTTATATGGTCTGTATTCCATAATGATTCATCTAAGAAGTTTCTTTTTAAGTATGTTTTTGTTAAAACAATAAATTCTCTTTCTGAAATTAATTCATTTGGATTAAATTCATTATTATATCCTAAGCTCAAAAGTCCCAATTCACACATTTCAATCATAAAATCATAATATCTTCCATTTACATCAACTGCTGGAGTAGAGCCTTTTTCCACATACATTCCTTGCAAATTCATTCTACTCGTAACTTCTCTTTTTACATTATAATCTTCTAATAATTCTTGTAAATCAATATCATGTTCAATGCAGACTGCAGCCATAATACCAGATGATTGTGCTAATGTCATACCTGTTGGAATAACCCTTGCAGAGCCAGCCGCTATAGATGTATATGAACCAGAACGTCCAATTGTCATAAGATTTGTATATCCTTTTGGTATTACAGTTCCCATTGGTATATAATATGGATTTGGATTTCCTATAATATATCCCCAATCATAAATACTTGTTGTTTGAACATCAATAGGATATGATGCCATAGCTATTGAATTATATGAATATTTAGATTCTAAAATATCTTTAACTGTTAGTTTGTATTCTCCAATAATATGTCTTGTCTCTCTAACATAAAGCTCTGGTGCAACTCCAACAAGTTCTGCATTTTCAAAGCCAGGAATATTTTCTTTTAAAAACTTTGCCACATATTCAGCTTCTTTGACACATTTATTATATGCTTTTGATTTTGCATTTTCATCTAGCATATCTGCATTTATAACTTGCAAGGAATTAATTAAAACACTTCCATCATCTTGGAGTCCTATATTTAAGGCTTTTAATCTTATATGTGGTTGATTTGGTACATAGTTTTGCGTAATATTTCCAAAAGCCCATATACTTTCTGCTGTATATCCAGTATTAGGCAAGCTTTCATTCTTTATTGCTTCACAACATTTTTGCCAATCAACATTATTCATTTTAATTACTAAAGTTGCTGACATTGAACGATTTTCTTCGTTTACATCTTCCCAACCTATAACATATTCTGCACCACTACTAACTGTAATATCTGCATCTTGTGTGCAATCAATATACATTTTCGCAACATACTTTTGATTATCAACAATCACATATTCAATTTTTTTACCATTTGAGCCAATTTTTATATCTTTAACATTATACATTACTTCAATATTTTCTTCTGCATTTAACATTTCCGTAAAAGCTCTTTTTGCAGTTTCTATATCAAATGATTCTCTTCTACCAATCTTTTCAAAAAATTCTTCAAAAATTCCTTTGCTTAATAAATTTCCATTATTATCTAAATTCATATCAATTGTATTAAGCATAGCATAAGTCATTAATCCACCCGGGCCATCTCTTTTTTCAATTAACAAAACCGATTTACCATTTCTTGCTGCAGAAATAGCTGCAACTATTCCTTCTGGTTCTGCTGCAAATACAATAACATCATATTCTGCATCAATTTTTTTTTCTTCATCTTTATCATCTATATTAGGTTCTTCTTTTACTATGGCATCACCAGATTGAAGAGGTTTTGTAACAAATTTATCTCCAGATTCTATTTCTCCTGAATTATTTTCTCCAGAAAGTTTTGGTGGTTCACTATAATCATTTTTTAAATTTTTTAAATCAATATACTTATATATAGAAAATATGTTTGATAATACTAAAATTACTATTATTCCAATAAAAATATATTCTTTTTTCACCAATATCACTCCTTTGTAAAAAACAATTTGATTATATCAAACAATCTAAAATAAATGAAGTCATCAGTAAAAAAAAAGTATTTAAAAGAGCCAAGTCAATCAAGACTTGGCTAGTGTTTACATCCAATCATATTTTTTAGCTAATTTCTTACCCTTTTTTACAATCATATTTTTTATATCGTATATTTCATCGCTCGCAACAGTTCCTATTACTCCTCCTATTACAGCTCCCACCAATACTCCTGTTATCAATTTTTTCATTTTTGTTTATCCTCCTTTTTATCTTTTTTGTATTCTTTTATAGTCGTTATAATTTCATATATCCCCACGGCTAAAAGAAAAAATCCAAAATATCTTTTTAAATTTTCTGCATCTATAAAGCTAGTTAGATATGCACCTAGTGCTGAGCCTATTATTGTCGGGAAAAGCATTTTTCTACCTACTTCTTTATCTATATTTCCATTTTTAATATGAATAAGAATTGCTATTATTGCAGTAGGAATAAAGAAAATCAAATTCGTCGCTTGTGCAACATGTTGACTTACAGACATAAATGAAACTAATATTAAAATTAAAATGCTGCCTCCACCCATGCCTAAACCTGTGATAATTCCTGAAATTATACCAACTAAAATTAACCCCATAATACTATCTTACCCCTGAATTATATTTTTTATTGATGCACCAATTAAAAAAATATCAAAAAGTATGCTTAAATAAAATTTAGGAATTTTTTTCATAATTTTTGCACCTATATATCCACCTATACAACCACCAAAAACAACATAAATTATTTTATTCCAATCAAAATAATTGTAAGTCGCATAAAATATTGAAGCAACTAAAGTAGCTGGGAATATTGTTATTAGTGTTGTTCCTCTTGCCTTATATTCATCTAATTTTAATATTCGTGTAAGAGCAGGATGAACTAATAAACCACCTCCAGCTCCAAAAAATCCACTTACCAAGCCACCAATTAAACCTATTAAATATGTCATGTAAATTCTCCCTTTAGTTAAATATATTTATTTATGCAATTCTAAAATTGACGTAAAAAAATTTGACACTATTAGTATCAAATTTTTTAAAGATTTTATTCAATTTCAAAATAATCATTTTAGTTTTTCTTCTGTTTCATCTGGAACATAGTACATTGTTCCAAGCATTTTATCTGGTAAATATTGTTGCTCAACTTCATGGTTTGGATAGTCATGTGGATATTTATATCCAACACCATATCCAAAATCACTCATTCCTTCTGCTGGTGCATTTCTAATATGCATTGGTATTGTTCCTGTGTCTTTGCTTTCAACATCTTTTAGTGCTTTATCTATTCCTAAATATGCAGCATTTGATTTCGGACTTCTTGCAACATAAGTTGCAGCATGTGCTAAGAGAATTCTTGCTTCTGGCATTCCTACTTGATGAATTGCTTGAAGTGCAGCATTTGCAACAACTAAAGCATTTGAATTTGCCATTCCCACATCTTCAGATGCACATATTACAATTCTTCTAGCTAAAAACATTGGATCTTCACCAGCATAAATTGCTCTAGCCAAATAAAATAATACTGCATTTGCATCTCCTCCACGCATCGATTTAATGAATGCACTTATATTATCATAATGGCTATCACCATTTTTATCAAATTGTGCTTTCTTTTTTTGAATACATTCGGTAGCTATTTCTTTTGTGATTTCTATTTCTCCATCTGCATTCATTTCAGTTGTCAATGTAGCGATTTCTAAAGCATTTAAAGCTACTCTTACATCTCCACCAGATAATTCTGCAATGTATTTTATTACTTCATCATTTATTTTTATGTTATATTTTCCCAAACCTTTTTCTTTGTCTTTAATTGCATTATTTAAAATTGTTTCTATATTTTCAATAGTTAGTGGTTCAAGTTTAAATACTGTTGACCTAGATATTAAAGCTTTATTTACTGAAAAATATGGGTTTTCTGTAGTTGCTCCAATTAATATAACTGTCCCATCTTCAACATAAGGTAGTAATGCATCTTGTTGTAATTTGTTAAAGCGATGTATTTCATCTATAAACAAAACTACTTTTCCAGAAGGGTTTAAAAGCAAATTTTTGGCATCTTCTATAACACTTTTTATATCTGAAACTCCTGCTGCAACTGCATTTAATCTTTCAAATTTATTTTTTGTTGATTTAGCAATTACTCTTGCAAGTGATGTTTTACCACACCCCGGAGGTCCCCATAATATAATGCTTGATAATCTATCTGCTTTAATTAATCTATATAACATCTTATCTTTAGATAAGATGTGTTCTTGTCCAACGTATTCATCAATAGATGTTGGACACATTCTATATGCTAGTGGTACGTTTTTTCCCATGATTATTATCCTTCCTTTCTTGAAAGTATAAGCTAAGTTAAAAAATTTTTTATTAATTATTTTTTGAGAAGTATAAAAGGGCTTTTTTAATAATATCTTCTATAGACATATTCGTTGAATCAAAAGACATTACAGCTTTTGTTGCTTCTTTAGCTGGATATCCTAAAACTTGTAATGCATTAACAGCTTCATGAACATTATCGTCTTCAGATATAACTTGTTTTAATTCAGAGTCTTGCATAGTTAGTTCTTCATTTTTCTTTAGTTTATCTTTTAATTCTAATACTATTCTTTGGGCAGATTTGCTACCTATTCCCGGCAATTTTGTAAGTTCCTTAATATTATTCGTTATTACAGCCAAAGCAAAATTTGACGGTGTTATGTTTGCTAAAATTGCATTTGCCGATTTAGCCCCAACTCCACTAACTCCTATTAAAAGTTCAAACATATTAAGTTCTTCTTGAGAATAAAAACCATATAAACTAATTTCATCTTCTCTAACATGATAATGTGTATATACTTTTACTATGTCTCCTATTTCACCTAACTTACTAATTGTTGTAACTGGAGTGAATATTTTGTACCCAACTCCATTAACATCTATTACAACATAATCAATTCCTTTATACTCTAATTTTCCTTTAATATACGCAAACATGGCTATCTCCTTTTTCAATTTTTTTCTTACAAAAAAATCTTAATATAAACGTGCGTTCTTGTCAATAGATTTTGAAAATTTTTGTGTCATTTTGTCTCATTAAATTTATGAACTCAATTTTAAA
>CAYNYD010000070.1:0-5003 GCA_964401375.1 uncultured Eubacteriales bacterium
AAAATAGTTAATAGAATGAATATTTTTTTCATAAAATCTTTCCTTTCTTATAGTTAAAATAAATTACACACATATTCTAACACTTATAAAATAAAAAAACAATACAAGATATGTGAAGAATTTGTAAGAATAACAAAAATTTTTATTGCGTACATTAAAAATAATGATATAATGTTATTAAGTTATATATGAGAAAAAGTTAAAGATAGTTGAGTGATTCTTTTTCAAATTAATTTGTGCCTTTAGAAAGGAATGATTAAAAAAATGAAGAAACTAATTGTTTTATTGGTATGTAT
The DNA here is from genome assembly GCA_964401375.1 of uncultured Eubacteriales bacterium. GTDB lineage: Bacteria > Bacillota > Clostridia > TANB77 > UBA1234 > UBA1234. The sequence continues at coordinate 297 of CAYNYD010000070.1, forward strand.
AATTGTACTTGGAGTATTAGGTTTTGGAGCATATTATTTATGGCAAAATAGAGGCTCAACAACAATAATTGATGAAAATAAATCAAGTGGTGATGATATTATAGAACAAGATCAGGGCCTTGCAGCTTCTACAATTGTTAAAGGAATTGAGATAAGAGAGAGATCTCTTTCTGATCATAGAAATATAGATATTTTGTATCCATCAATACAATCTTTTAAGAATCAGACTTTTCAAAATGGTATTAATTCAGAGATAACTAGTGTTATTCAAGATTATAGGTCTGAAATATCTACAGTTATAGATTCTGAAACGCCATCAGGTGATGTATATACTTATATAGTTTCTTATGAAAAATATACTTATGGTGATTATTTAAGTTTGATTGTTTCTAATAAATACAATACTGGTGGAATAAGGTCAAATGAGTGGAAAGATACTTATAATATTGATGTCAGAAAAGAAAGAAAAATGGTTTTAGCTGATTTATTTGCTCCGAATGTTGATTATAAAAAAGAGATTCTTGGAGAAATAAAGGCTCAAGCTCAAAAAAATAATTATGAATTGATGAATGGTAAAGGTTTAAGTAATTTATCTGAAAAACAGAAATTTTATATTAAAGATTCTAAGTTAGTTATTTATTTTGATCCTGCTGAAATTGCTCCTGCAACTTATGGTGCATTGCAATTTGAAATGCCATTCACATTGGGAGAGGATGGATTATTTACTCCTTAAAATATTTAATTAAGAGAGTGTTCCAAAATGTTATTTTAGGACACTCTCTTAAGTTTTAATTAGTTTTGTTTGTGAATAGTAAAACTTAAAAGTGTTATTTTGAAACAAGGAGAAAGTTCATGGATTATTGTATTGCTAAAATAAAAGACAAAATTAAATTATATGAAAAAACTGGAAAAGTCGTTTCCACGTTTTTTTTAACACCCATAGAGATTAATAGTTTGTTATCTACATTAAAAACAATTCCTTTTTGCATATCAGGTGGTTATGAAGAAGCTGAAAGAAAAATTATAATTATTGGAACAGATAAAGATTGCATTGAAAATTTTTGTAGCTTAGTAAGAATTTATTCAAATAAGGAATTATCTCATAGAGATGTACTTGGGAGTGTTCTAGGTTTAGGAATAAAACGTGAAATGATTGGAGATATAATTATTTCTCAAAATATTTGTGATATGATAATAATGAATGAAATGAAACAATATATTATAAATAATCTTAAAACTGTCGGTAGAGAAAAAGTTTCTGTAGAGTGTATTAGTTTTAATGAAATGCAAAAAGTAGAACTTAAAAGAAAAGTTAGAAATATTTCTATTGCATCACTTAGATTAGATGCGGTTTTAAGTGTGACTTATGGAATTTCAAGAGAAAGAAGTTCTAATTTGATTAATATGGAAAAAGTTATGATTAATTATGTTTTATGTAATAATAATTCTAAATCGATAAAAAAAGATGATTTAATTTCTGTCAGGGGATATGGTAGAATAAGGATTTTAGATATTTTGGGTGAAACCAAAAAAGGAAGGCAAAGAATTAGTGTTGAAATTTATTAATTAAAAAAGCATTCGTTAATAATATGTATAATTTTATATTTTGTAAAAAAGTAAAAAAGTAAAAAAGCAAGAGAGGAGTTGATTTTATTATGGAAATAGATAAAAAAATTCAATTAAATAATGAGATGCTTGAAGATTATTTGTCACCTTATGCTTGTAAATCTAATGAGGCTATTAGATTAAAAAAAGAAAAAGATACTGGTGCTTTTAATATTCGAAGTGATTTTTCAAGAGATGCTGATCGAATTTTGCATTCTACAAGTTATACTAGATACATAGATAAAACTCAAGTTTTTTCGCTGTTTAATAACGATTTGATTACTCATAGGAGTTTACACGTTCAGTTTGTTGCAAAGATTGCAAGGACAATAGGTAAAGCTTTAAAATTTAATACGGATTTAATTGAGGCTATTTCTCTTGGTCATGATTTGGGTCATGTTCCATTTGGTCATACTGGAGAGAAATTTTTATCTGAGATTTGTGAAGAAAAAGGATTAGGCTTTTTTCATCATAATGTTCAAAGTGTAAGAGTTCTCAGAGATATTGAAAGAAGAGGAAATGGATTGAATATTACTGTTCAAGTTTTGGATGGTATCTTATGTCATAATGGTGAATTTTTATGTAGAAGGTATGTTCCAAATTTTAATAAAACTGTTGATGATTTTTTGAATGAATATGAAAAGTGCTCTAAGGAGAAAGATTTTGGAAAAACTATTAGACCAATGACGATTGAAGGATGTATTGTTAGAGTATGTGATGTAATTGCTTATATTGGTAGAGATATAGAAGATGCTATTAAAGTGAATTTAATTAAAAGGACAGATTTGCCAGAGAGTATAACTGCTGTTTTAGGAGATAATAATTCAAGTATTATTGATGCTTTGGTTGAAGATTTAGTAATTAATAGTTATGATAAACCTTATCTTGAGTTTTCTAAAGAAAAATTTAATGCTTTGAAAAAACTTTTAGATTTTAATTATAAAACTATTTATTCTAATCCTAAAAAAGAAGATAAAGAGGAAAAATATAGAGGGTTGTTTGTTAATTTATTTGAGGTTTTAAGGGAAGATTTAGATGCTAAAAGAGGGTATATTTATAAAAATTATTTATCGGAAATGAATAAAGCCTATACAAAAAACAATTCTTCTGATAAAATAGTAGTCGACTTTATTGCAGGAATGACAGATAAGTTTTTTATAAATCAATATAAAGAAGCTTTTATGCCAAAGACTTTTAATTTGAGAGTTGATGAATAAAGTTTTAATTTTGTAAAAGGAGATATAGTATGATTAGTGCAAATGGAGTAACTTTAAGATTTGGAAAGAGAACACTTTTTGAAAATGTTAATATTAAATTTTCACCGGGTAATTGCTATGGGTTAATTGGAGCAAATGGGGCAGGCAAAACTACTTTTCTTAAGATTTTATCTGGAGAAATAGAGCCTTCAAATGGTGATGTTTCAATGAATCCAGGAGAAAGGCTTTCTGTTTTAAGACAAGATCATCATGCTTTTGAAGAAGAAAATGTTTTACAAACAGTAGTAATGGGTAATAAGGAACTATTCAATATTATGAAAGAGAAAGATGCTTTGTATGCTAAGCCAGATTTTTCTGAAGAAGATGGAATCAAAGCAGGAGAATTAGAAGCTAAGTTTGCTGAAATGGATGGTTGGAATGCAGAGAGTGATGCAGCTCAGCTTTTGAATGGTCTTGGTTTAGAAACGGTGTTTCATGATAAATTAATGAAGGAATTAACAGAAGCTCAGAAGGTTAAGGTTTTACTTGCTCAGGCTCTTTTTGGAAACCCTGATGTACTTCTTTTGGACGAGCCTACAAATTATCTGGATATTGAGGCAATTGAATGGTTGGAAGAATTTTTAATTAATTTTGAAAATACTGTTATTGTTGTTTCACATGATAGATATTTTTTAAATACAGTTTGTACACATATAGCTGATATAGATTTTGGAAAGATACAAGTATATACAGGTAACTATGATTTCTGGTATGAGTCTAGTCAGCTTGCTTTAAAGCAAATGAAAGATGCAAATAAAAAGAAGGAAGATAAGATTAAAGAATTGCAGGAATTTATTAGAAGATTTAGTGCTAATGCTTCAAAGTCTAGACAGGCTACTTCAAGGAAAAAATTGTTAGAAAAAATCGAATTGGATGAGATTAAACCTTCTAATAGAAAATATCCATATATTCATTTTGAAATGGATAGAGAACCAGGTAAAGAAATCTTATTCATAAATGGAATAACTAAAAATGCTCCAGATGGTGAGAAAATGCTTAACAATGTTTCGATAAATGTTCAACAAGGAGATAAAATTGCTTTTGTAGGACCTATGGGTTCAGCTAAAACAGAACTTTTTGAAATTTTAACAGATAATAGTTCTCCTGAAAAGGGAGATTATAAATTTGGTATTACTACTTCTGTTGCATATTTTCCAAAAGATAATTCTAGTGAATTTATGCAAGATTTATCTATAGTTGATTGGCTTATGCAATATTCTAAAGTTAAAGAAGAAACATTTGTTAGAGGATTTTTGGGTAGAATGTTATTTTCTGGTGAAGAAGCTTTAAAGAAAGTAAATGTTTTATCTGGTGGAGAAAAGGTTAGGTGTATTCTTGCTAAGATGATGCTTTCTGGTGCAAATGTTTTAATTTTAGATGAGCCAACTAATCATTTAGATTTGGAATCTATTACTGCTTTAAATAATGGTTTGAGTGCTTTTAAAGGTGTTATTTTATTTACTTCCCATGACCATCAATTAGTACAAACCGTAGCAAATAGAATTATAGAAATTACCCCAAATGGTATTATAGACAAACGTATGTCTTATGATGAATATCTTGAGAGTGATGAAATGGCTAAAAAAAGAGAAATTGAATATATAATTGAGTAGAAGTATATAATGTAAAAAGGACGTGGTCAATATTGAACTACGTCCTTTTGATAATATTTTTTATACACCAAGTTTCTTTGAAAATACAACTTTTTCTATTTTTACAATTCTTTCTGTATTTGAATCTATCTTTTGTTTCAATATACCATAGGTACCTTCGGCAGTGTCTTTTACAAATGCTATTATATCATCAGATTTCTTATCAAGCTTTTCAATTTTTGCTTCAAGCTCGG
>CAYNYD010000071.1:0-4995 GCA_964401375.1 uncultured Eubacteriales bacterium
GCAATTTGTAAATTAAATCCTCCAGTATAAGCATCTACATCTATTATTTCACCTGCAAAAAATAATCCTTTAACAAGTTTAGACTCCATAGTCTTAGAATTAATTTCTTTTACATCTATTCCCCCAGCTGTAACAATTGCCTCTTCTATTGGTCTAAAATCTTTAATTGTAAATTCCAAATTCTTAAATAATTGTACTAAAGTTTTTCTTTCAGCTTTAGTTAATTGATCTATTTGCTTTTGTGGATCAATTTTAGAAAGTTTTATTAAATAAGGAATCATCTTACTTGGAAGTAAATCATTTAAACAATTTTTAAATTGCTTGCGTGTATTTTTTTCAAAATCTTTAATCAATCTTTGTTCTAATTTTTCTTCTGATAAAGCTGGTTTTAAATCTATAAATAACTTCACTTCTTTATTTTTCATCTTATTATTTATATCTTTTATTCTTAAAATATGAGGACTAGCACTCAAAATGACTGGTCCTGAAACACCAAAATGAGTAAAAATCATTTCTCCAAAATCATTATAAATTTCCTTTTTGCAAACTCTAATACTTATCGAAACATTTTTTAGGGACAACCCTTGTAAATCTTCTTTTTCAAAAGTTTCTAAAGGAACAAGCGAAGCTTTTAAATCTTTTATACTATGTCCTAATTCTTTTACGAGTTTGTACCCATCGCCAGTTGAACCTGTTGTAGGATAACTTTTTCCACCTGTTGCAAGAATCACCTTATCAGCTTCATAAAATTTGTTTGCCATAACTCCTTTAACTATGCCATTTTCTACAACAATTTTTTTAACTGTACAATTTACAATTACTTTTACTTTTAACTTATCCATTTCTTTTTTTAATTTATCCACCACTTCCAGTGCTTTATCTGATTTTGGGAAAACTCTATTTCCTCTTTCAATTTTTGTTTCAACACCAATATTATTAAAAAATTTAATTGTATCTTCATTATTAAATTCATTAAAAGCACTATATAAGAATTTAGGATTACCGGGAATATTATTCATAAATTCATTAATTGAAATAGCATTTGTTATATTACATCTGCCTTTTCCTGTAATAGATAATTTCCTTCCTACACTTCTCATCTTTTCTAAAAGTATTACATTATCTCCATTTCTACTAGCAATGATTGAAGCAATCATCCCAGCAGGTCCTCCTCCAATAACTACAACTTTCATCGTAATTAACATTCCTTTCCAATGTACAAAATTAAATTAATAATTCCTTATACCAATTATTATTATCTCTCATGTAACAAGGTCCTTATAATTGAATCTCTTTTCTATTAACCTATTTTTCTTCATCAATCATATTTTTAATTGCTTCTACAACAGCAATTTTACCATAAGCATATGTAACTCCACCTTGTAAATAAGCAACATAAGGCTCACTTAAAGGTCCATCACAACTTAATTCAATTGAAGAACCAGAAGTAAAAGCACCAGCTGCCATTATAATTTGATTTTCATATCCTGGCATATCCCATGGCATCGGTTTAACATATGAATCTATGGGCGAATAGTTTTGAATACCTTGGCAAAATTTAATTAACTTTTCTGGAGTTCCAAACTTAATCATTTGAACAATATCACTACGAACAGCATCATATTTAGGTTCAGTTTCAAATCCAAGTTTTTCAAGCAATCTAGAAGCAAATATTCCTATTTTTTTAGCTTCACAGACAATATGTGGTGCCATAAATAAACCTTGCATTATTTTTCTGTTATGTTCAAAAGATGCTCCTCCTTCTTTTCCTAAACCAGGGGCACTATATCTATCACTAATCAAATCAACCAAATCTTTACGTCCAACAACATATCCCCCAGTTTGTGCAATAGATCCTCCAATATTTTTTATAAGAGACCCTACAACGACATCAGCTCCAACTTCAATTGGTTCTCTCGTTTCTGTAAATTCTCCATAACAATTATCTACCATTATATTAACATTTTTATTTACTTCTCTAATACTTTTTATAACTTCTTCAATTTCTTCAATTAAAAAAGCATTTCTATATGAATAACCTCTAGAACGTTGAATGATAATAAGCTTAATATCGCCTTTTTTTACACGTTCCTTTATGGCTTTAAAATTAAATTTATTATTAACTAAATCAATTTGTTCATACTTAATGCCAAAAGCTTTAAGAGAACTTGGATTATCCCTTATTCCAATTACTTCATCTAATGTATCATATGGCTTTCCATTAATGCTAAGGACAATATCATTTGGTCTTAAAATTCCAAACAAACAACAAGATATTGTATGTGTACCAGAAATAAATTGACTTCTAACTAATGCTGTGTCTGCTTTAAATATATCAGCATAAATATTTTCAATTGTATCTCTTCCAATATCACCATACCCATATCCAGTTGTTCCATGTAAATGTGCCTCACTTACTTGAAATTTTCTAAAAGCATCAAGTACCTTTTTAGAATTAATAATTTCAATTTTTTCTTCTTTTTCAAACTGTTCTTTAATTTCTTTTTCAACTTCTAAAATTAATTTTTCCACAATAACATTTACCTCTTTCTATATAAAAATTAAAGATTTTTCATTTATAAATGAATTCTACTCACTTACAAAAATAGAAATACTCAATAATCCATTTACCAGATCATTTAACTTAATAATGCCATTTTAAATGAAGTATTAAATCCTTAAAATAGATTTTCTAATCATCATTTAAAATGGCATCACTCTCTTAAAAAGTCTAATTAGTCTGCAAAGTCAAAATCATCTTTGGCTTTTTCTTTAAATAAATTAAATACTTTTTCAGCTTCTTCTTCATCTTCTAACCCCACATATGTCTCATTGTCTTCTTCGCCTTCAACCCTAAAAATAACAACTTCACCTTTCTCCTGTTCTTCAACTGGTAATAATATTATATATTCTTTTCCATCCATTTCAACAGAATCAAGATATTCAAATTCAACTTCATTACCATCTTCGTCATTAAGAACAATAATATTATCTAAATCATCAAATTCTTCAGCCTCATCTAAATCTTTATCTTCGTCCATCAAAAATCTCCTTTCAAAATTTAATTATTTATCTAGATACATCTGTAAAATATATTCAGCAGATATAGTATCTACAATTTTTTTCTTTTTATCTTTATTAATATTAAGCTCTGTCATAGTTCTGTGTGATGCAACAGTAGTGAGCCTTTCATCAATTTTTATAATTTCTATATCAATTGCCTTTTTCAATTTTTTTATAAAAGAATCTGTTTTCTCAGCCCTTGGTCCTTTAGTAGCATTCATATTTAATGGATAACCAATAATAATCTTTTCAACATTGTTTTGTTTAACTATTTCAACAATTCTTTCTATTAACTTTTTGTCATTACCATTATGCTCTATTGTCTCAATACCATGTGCAAGCATTCCAAGTTCGTCAGATATTGCTACACCTGTGCGAACTTCTCCATAGTCTAATCCCAAAATTTTCATTTACTCATTTACTCCAATATATTCTTTTACTAATTCTTCAAGCAATTCATCTCTTTCTAATTGTCTAATTAGACTTCTCGAATCTTTATAACTTGTTATATAAGTTGGATCTCCTGATAAAATATAGCCAACAATTTGATTGATAGGATTATATCCTTTCTCAACAAGAGCTTCATATACTTGTCTTAGAATTTGTTTAGAATTAGCCTTTTTTTCCTTTTCTACCTTAAAAAAGATTGTATTTTCATTATCCATTTTTACTTCCTCCTTTACCCAAATATCCCTTTCTTTTTAGGTGGTTTTCCACTTTTTTTATAAACATCTAAAGCAATTGTATTTATTGCATCTAAAAAATCTGGTGTATATTTTTTATAATCCATACTATTTTTATACATACTATCAATATACCTTACATAATTTTCCATATTTAATGGAACTATATAAGACTTTATTTTAGAAGGATTTAATAATTCGTCTATAAAAGACATTTGAGGATCATTATAATATGATAAACCTTCTAATAATTTTTTTGGAGTTAATAAACACTTAACATATTTATTAATAATTACTCTAATTTTATTCATGTTTATGCCTTTACTTTTTAGTTCTCTTAAAAAAGAAGTAGTTTCCTGCATTTTCATAATATCTAAATCCTGAACTATATATATCTCATCCGACTTTTCGAAATATTCCATTGGTGTAGAAAAATCTGCATCTACTAAAAAAGCGGTATTACTATTTTTTATTGTCTCAATTATCATGCTATTTTTATACCCTCTCCTTATATCGACATTACCAGTTGGAATTGAAGTATACACCTTTAAATTTTTTTCAACAGGTATATATGAATCAATACTTTCAGATAGTTTCTGCATACATTCTGCCGCAATATTTCTCAAATCCCTGTCATCTTGGTTATATATATAATACATACTCTTATCTTTTGTAATATCTAAAACACCAACATTAATCTTTTTGTCTGCCAAATTGTGAGACACTGCATTTATAATAAAAGTAGTTCCACTTCTATTAGCCCCTACAAAAGTAACCATTTTTTTATAATCAACTTTATTGGGCTCATAATTCTCACTATCCATAGAAATATCGTCCGTGGAAGTAGACACATCAGTGACACCCTGCTTAGACAATTTTGCAGACTGCTCTTGTAGTTTTCTTCTTTCTTGTTCTAATGCAATCTTTTCTTGCTCTAGTTTTCTTCTTTCTTCTTCAAAATAACTTTTTTGTTCAGCTCTTACTTTTTCCTCTTGTTCTGCTCTTGCTTTTGCTTCTTGTTCTGCTCTTGCTCTTAACTCTGCTTGCTCTCTTGCCTTTGCTTCTTGCTCTGCTCTTGCTTGCAATTCAGCTTGCTCTCTTGCTTTTGCTTCTTGCTCTGCTCTTGCTCTTAACTCTGCTTGCTCTCTTGCTTTTGCCTCTTGTTCTGCTCTTGCCTGCAATTCAGCTTGTTCCCTTGCTTTTGCTTCTTGCTCTGCTCTTGCTTGCAATTCAGCTTGCTCTCTTGCTT
>CAYNYD010000072.1:0-4773 GCA_964401375.1 uncultured Eubacteriales bacterium
TATGGCAATTATATGCTATAATAACTTGAGATGTTTTATTATAGGAGGATTTTGAATGGATTATAAAGAAATTTTAGCTAAAAAAATATCTGATTTAGTTAATATTAATTTTGAAGAATTAGAAGAATATATTGAAATACCACCAAACTCTGATATGGGAGACTATGCTTTTCCGTGTTTTAAACTAGCAAAAGAGCTTAAAAAATCACCTCAAACTATTGCAACAGAGATAAAAGATAAATTAGATTTAGATGAAGTAATTGAAAAAGTTGAAGTCGCTGGAGGATACTTAAATTTCTTTATAAATAAAGAAAGTCTAGTAAAAAGCACTTTAGAAGAAATAGAGCAAAAAGGTGATAATTATGGAAAAAGCAATATTGGAAATGGAAAAACGATAGTTATTGATTATTCATCTCCTAACATTGCTAAACCTTTTCATATTGGACATCTTCGTTCAACAGTTATTGGTGGAGCATTATATAAAATATATAGCTTTTTAGGTTATAAAGTAGTTGGAATAAATCATCTAGGCGATTGGGGTATGGGTGTTAGTAAGACAATTGCTGGTTATGAAATGTGGAAAGAAGAATATGATTTTACTGAAAAACCAATAGATGCTATATTACAGATATATGTGAGATTTAACAAGCTTGAAAAAGAAAATCCTGAAATGACAGAAAAAGCTAAAGAAACTTTTAAAAAATTAGAAGCAGGAGATGAAGAAACAGTAAAGCTATGGAAATGGATTATATCTATCAGTTTAGAATCATATAATAAAATATATGATTTAATTGGCTGTAAGTTTGATTCATATAATGGTGAATCATTTTATAATGATAAAATGGATAGAGTAGTAAAAATTCTTGAAGAGAAAAATTTATTAGTAGATAGTGAAGGTGCAAGAGTAGTAATGATGCCAGATAATATGCCTCCATGTATTATTATCACATCAGCAGGAACAACAATATATGCTACACGTGATTTAGCTGCACTTTTATATAGAATTGAAAATTATAATTTTGATAAAGCACTGTATGTTGTTGGTGCAGAACAAACATTACACTTTAAGCAAGTATTTAAAACATTGGAATTAATGGGTTATGAAAAATATGCTAAGAATTGTGAACATATTCCTTTTGGCTTAATTCTTGATGAAAATGGTGAAAAAATAGGCTCTAGAAAAGGGAATGCAATTACTTTAGAAGAAATATTTAATGAGGCTATTTCAAAATCGTTGGATATTATTGAAGAAAAAAATAGTTCTTTAGAAAATAAAGAAGAAGTCGCTAGAATGGTTGGCGTGGGTGCTATTATATTCAATGATTTAGCAAATAATAGAATTAAAGATGAAATATTTGATTGGAAACAAATACTTAATTTTTCTGGAGAAACAGGACCATATATGCAATATACTTATGTAAGAACTCAAAGTATTATTAGAAATGCTAAATGTGATGAAGATTTGTCTAATATTGATTATTCTAAATTATTAGATGCTGAAGCAATTGATACAATTAAAAAATTAAAAGAATTTCCAGATATTATTATTTCATCAGCAGATAAAAATGAACCTTCTTTTATTTCAAGATATTTAATTGATTTAGCACAAAGTTTTAGTAGATTTTATAATGAACACCACATTATATGCGATGATATGGAAACTAAGAAAGCTAGAATCAAGCTCACAAAGGCTGTTGGAATTGTTATAAAAAATGGTTTAGCAATACTAGGAATTGAGACACCAGAAAAAATGTAAATATTAAATAGGAGGTTTTGTAATGACTTATGATGAGGCTTACAAGGTATTAAAAGAGAATAATCAAGAGCACGTATTAAAATTTTATAATGAACTAAGTGATAAAGATAAAGCAAATATTCTTTCACAAATTTCAAAAATAGATTTTAGATTAGTAAAAAGTTTATATAATAACAAAGATAATGTAGAAATGACAGAAAAAGAGGTTACTCCAATTGAAGTTACAGATAAAGAAAAAATAGATAAAGAGAAATACCAAAAGATTGGTGAAAAGGTTATTAAGAATGGCGAACTTGCAGTATGCTCTATGGCTGGAGGACAAGGAACAAGATTAGGTTTTAATGGACCAAAAGGAACTTATATGTTAGATTTAGAGAAGCCAACTTCAATTTTTGAGACTATAATAAATAAATTGAAAAAAGAAAATGAAAAATATGGTATATATTTATATTGGTATGTAATGACTAGCAATCAAAATAATGAAGATACAATTAACTTTTTCAAAAATAATAATTACTTTGATTATGATAAAGAACATATAATATTTTTTGTACAAGGAGAACTTCCATTGCTTGATACAAACGGAAATATTGTATTAAAAGATAAAGCAAATATTTTTATGGCACCAGATGGAAATGGAGGTATATTTAGAGCTTTAGGTAATGATAATATTATAGAGCATATGAAAAATCATGGAATAAAGTATCTTGCAATTGGAAATGTGGATAATATTTTAATTAATTTTGTTGACCCAATTATGATTGGATTAATGATAGATGAAAAAAAAGATGTGGCTTCTAAATCATTTATGAAACCATCTCCAGAAGGAAAATGGGGAGTTTTTTGTAAAATGAATGGAATACCTAGAGTTATTGAATATATTGAAACTCCAAAAGAATTATTAGAAGCCAGAAATGATGATGGTGAATTGATTTATGGTGATGCTCATTTTGGGTTAAATGTGTTTGATGTTGATTTCCTTAGCAAAATTGTGTTTGAACGAATGCCTTTTCATGTAGCTTTTAAGAAAAATAATATATTAAATATGTCGGGAGAGTTTGTTTCATCTGATACATATAAATTTGAAGCATTTATTTTTGAATCTTTTAAAATGGCAAATAATGTTTTAATATATAGAGTAAAAAAGAATGAAGAGTTTGCTCCTATTAAAAATAGAGAAGGTGAAGAATCGCCTGAAACGGCGATTAAACTATATAAGGAATTTTATAAAATATGAATTTATATTACTACTTCTTGCTAGTATGCAAACTATCAATAAAAGATATTATGTTTTTTTGGAATGTAATATTTATTGAAAAAAACATATTTTGTGATAAAATATTCCCATAGATTAAATTTGAAAGGATGAAATATATGACAAATAAAGAATTAGCAGATTTAATATTTCCTAATATAACAAAAACAATTGATGATTTAAAAAAAGAATATCCAAAAAGAAATTTACCAGAAGGGGCTATTGTTACCAGATATGCACCTAGTCCAACTGGATTTATTCATATTGGAGCACTATATGCTGGCTTTGTTGCTAGAACTTTTGCCACTCAGAGTAATGGGGTTTTATTTTTAAGAATTGAAGATACAGATACAAAACGTACAATAGATAATGGTGTTGCAACAATAATTAATGGACTTAAAGAGTTTAATGTAACATTTGACGAAGGGCCAATAAATGATGATGGTGATTCTAATGGTAATTATGGTCCATATATTCAAAGTCAAAGAAAAGAAATATATCAAGTGTTTGTAAAGCACTTAATTGAAGAGGGACTAGCATATCCTTGTTTTTGCAAGCCAGAAGAGCTTGAAAGAATGAGGGAGAAACAAGAAAAAACAAAAGCTAGAATTGGTTATTATGGTCCTTGGGCTACTTGTAGAAATTTAAGTAATGATCAAAGGGCTGAAAGAATAAAAAATGGTGAAGATTTTATTATTAGATTAAAATCAAATGGAAATTACAATAAAAAGATAATTTGTCATGATGAAATTAGGGGAGATTTAGCTTTCCCAGAAAATGATATAGATGTTGTAATAAATAAATCAGATGGACTTCCTACATATCATTTTGCACATTTAGTAGATGATTATTTAATGGGAACAACTCATGTTATTAGAGCAGATGAATGGATTGCTTCATTACCCCTTCATTATCAGTTATTTCAGGTATTTGGTTTTGATGTTCCTAAGTATGCACATATATCTCCATTATCTAAATTAGAAGATGGAAAAATGAGAAAATTAAGTAAAAGAAAAGATCCAGAAGCTGCAATGAGTTATTATCATGAACTTGGTATTCCTTATGAAGCTGTAAAGATTTATCTTGCAACCATAGCAAATAGTGGGTTTGAGGTATGGCATTCAGAAAATCCTAAAGCCGATATAAGTGAATATAAATTTGAATTTTCTAAGATGTCTAAAAGTCCAGCACTATTTGATTTAGATAAGCTAAATTTTGTATGTAAAGAATATGTTAGTACTTTAAAAGCGGAAGAGTTATATAAAGATGTTGCTAAATATTTAAAATCATTTGATACAGAGTTTGAAAAATTATTTACTCGAAATCCAGAGTATTCAATAGGTTTTTTGAATATAGAAAGGGAGCAAAAGAAGCCTAGAAAAGATATAGCTTATTATAGTGATGTAAAAAAAGAAATGTGGTATATGTTTGATGAATTATTCACTTATAATTGGGAAGAGGAAAAGAATCCTGATGCAGAAATTTTACTTGATTATATGAATAATTATTATAATGAAAATGATACACAGCAAGAATGGTTTGAGAGAATTACAGAGTTTGGAAGAAAATATAATTATGTTCCAATGAAAGAATATAAAGCATCTCCTGATGAATTTAAAGGGCATACTGGAATGATATGTGAAATGTTAAGGTACATTGTAACGACTAAACATCAATCGCCAAATTTATATGATATATTAAAATTACTTGGAAAAGATAGAATAATAGATAGAATTGAAAAATATTTAAATAAATAAAGGTC
>CAYNYD010000073.1:0-4594 GCA_964401375.1 uncultured Eubacteriales bacterium
TTCCAATCACGGTCTACATCTCCTGCATTTCCTGTAACTGTTTTTGAAACACTAAATCCTCCTGTCTTACTTATCACCTCATTTTTTTCATTATTAAATTTAACTTCTGCATCCTTTGCTGAAGAGATTTCTCCCTCTGTTCCTTCTGATGTTGTTGTATAATTATCCTTGTTTGCTTCTTGCTCTTCTACTTTATATCTTACTCCTTCTGGAAGTCCATTTGCATGTTTACTTTCTCCATGTTTTAATGTAAATGTGGCTACTCCATTTTTAAATGTCATATCCCCGTATTGTCCATTTATTGTTGTATCATCAAGTGTTACTGTAAAATTCCAATCACGGTCTACATCTCCTGCATTTCCTGTAACTGTTTTTGAAACACTAAGTCCTCCTGTCTTTATAGTATTAGTAAATACAACTTCTGCAATAGATTCATCAGAAATAGTCCCATTTTCACCTGTGGAAGAAACAATATAACTTTCATCTGTGTCTACTTCAGAAACTGAATAAGCTACATTTACAGGCAGATCTTTTATTTTCAATGTTTGATTATGTTTTAATTGAACTGAGGCATTTCCCGAAGTAAAGGTTACACTCATGTCTTTTACTTTTCCATTATTTTCCCAAAGTTCAGCAAAATATTCACCTTCAGCACTATCAACATGAATATTAAATGTCCACATTTTGTCTTTGTTGCCGACACTTTCAACATTTTTAGTTATATTTAGTCCACCAAATTTAAATGTATTTGTACAAGTAAATATAAAATTAGATATTTCACTATTTGACAATTCATAATCATTATTTTCTGTAACAATATTTACTTCATTCGCTCCACCGTTGTCTGTTTCTTCAACTATAAAATTATAAGTTTCCGTATTATCTATACCAATATCTTCCCTATTTATTTCATCAGTTCTCATTTTTTGGTTGCCTTTTAGGGTAAAATTAAATCCAATACTCGAACCATCACTTTGTTCCCAAACTATTGCTTCTGTTTTTGAAGAATTACTTTCTAATTCAGTTTTTGTAAGATTTTTTCCACTTGTTTTTGGAGTTTTAAGATTTTTTAATCTCTTACTTTCAATAGCAATTTTGAAATTAAATTCTTTATTATTTATTTCTGTTCTTTTTTCGTTGGAAGCTTCTCCTTTAATATCTATTTTCTTTTCAACAGTTATAGCAAAATTTGATGCAATTACTTTACCATTTACCATTAATCCACCTGCTCCATAGGTAGCACTTTTTGAAATATTTCCCATAATATGAACTTTATATCCATCATCTTCTTTTAATGCTACTTTCATTTCTGAATCTGCCATATTTGCTTTAAATCCAACTGGATCAAGTGTTTCCTCCCCTTCATACTCATCTAATGTAGTTTGACTATTTGAGTTCGATGATTCTGCTAAAGCAGTTGTTTCCTCTCCTTTATCTAAAGAATTTCCAATATTCTCTAAAGCTTTATCCCAATTATAATTACCTGTACGAGCTTTACCTCCTTTTAAGTTTGTCCAGTTATAATCCCTACCATCAGCTGTTTTGTCAGAAATATATAAACGTGGAAGATCCTCACGATATACATACTCGTCATAAGGAACAGCAAGAATATCCATACCATTTGTTCCATTACCATAAATTGAAATATTACCATCTTCATAAAAATATGCTTCAGCATTTGGGCAAAGACCTACACCATCAGCAACAATATTCTCTTTATATCCAGATTCTATAGAATTGTTTGTTATAAGCGCATTGTTCATGTATAGAGTTACATATTCGCCAATAAACATTCCTCCAGCATTATAATGTTGTAAAGTGATAAATCTACGCTCATCATCTGGATTAAATTCTTTATAGGTTGATGGATCTCCAAGGCTAATATTATTAATAATATTACATTCTTCCATCATTACATTTATATTGCCACTTTCTTCTCCAATACGTCCAATCCACAAACCACCTCCATTAGCAGAAGCAGTATTTTCAGAAAATTCTGTTCCTTTATCTATGATTATATTGGCATATTGTGCTGAAATATTAAGTCCTCCTCCATCTATACTTACTCTATTTTTTGAAAATTTTACACCATTTATTTCAATTAATTTATATTCTTCATTAACATTATCATCATTATAAATATTTATACCTCCACCTTTAGTTTTGGCTTTATTTCCTATAATCTCACAATTATTAATAGATATATTTTTTATATTCGTTGTGTGTATTGCTCCACCTGAACCTGTTACAGCTTCATTATTTTGAAAAGTACACTTAGTAATAAAAAGTGAAGAATCTTGTGTACCTATCGATTTTACAAATACAGCTCCACCATTATCTTGTGTTTTGTTTCCATCAAAAATACAATTTTCTAAAATAACTTCACTTTTTCCTTGACTATTATCTCCAGCAAAAATTGCTCCACCTATAAGTGCAGTTGCTTTATTGCCTATAAAAGAACTGTCTTTTATAGATAATTTATAATTAAAGCCTTGATGTGCTATTGCTCCTCCTGCCATAGCTGTATTATTTTCAAAAGTGCAATTATTAATATCTACATCTATACCTTGATTTAAATAAATTGCTCCACCAGCAAGTCCAGATGTATTTCTAAAATTACAATTAGTTAAAGTCATTTTTGAATTATCACATTGGCAATTAATAGCTCCACCATATTGAGTTCCCACAATATCTGTAAATTCTGCTCCATCCATATTAATTATTGTATTATGTCCATATATAAATAAACTTCCACCAGTTTGACCATTATTATTTGAAAAAACTGTTTTACCTGTAATACTAATTGTACAATTATCAGCATTCCAAACTCCAATAGCTCCACCATACTGTGGATTTTTATCTTGATCGACTGTTTTATTATTACTAAAAATGCCTCCATTTATTATCATATTTTGTGGATTTACACCATAAATAGCACCTCCATTTTTTGCACTGTTGTTAGAAACTTCGCCATTATTCATTTCAAGTGATGAATTGTGTGCATAAAAAATTGCCCCGCCTTCAAAATTTTCGGACATATGATGTCCAGCATTTTGGTTTACATTAATTCCATTTGTTGTATGATTATCACGAATTATTCCACCATTAATTTTAACAGAGGAACTATATGCAAATACAGCACCATAACTGTTATTATTTTCAAGAATAGCATTTTCATTTAATGTTAAAACTGAATTATTTTCAAGTATTACAGTTCGCCCCTCTGTATTATTTGTAGCATCAACAATTATATTTTCAAGTATTAGTGATCCTCCATTTGTTACTGAAAACATATTCTTTTTGCTACCATCTTTTGCAATAGTATACGCATCTTCATCTGATTTGATAGTAATCTTTTTGTTTGTATTAATATTTATTCCATCAACATTAATATTTTTTGTAATATGAATTATGCCACCATCATTTTCATTATCTAATATATATTGATATGCTTCTTCCAATGTTGATATAGCAATAGCATCTTCTTTATTTATTGGTGAAGATGGAACATAAACATCAATATATACTCCATTATCAATATTTTCTGTATTATTTAGATTGTCATTATTATCTGTTTTTAAATTAAAAGAATAATTTTTTACTATGTATTTATTTAAATTCAATGCACTATTTGAAATATAATTAATATTTACTGCTATTATATTTACTATACCTATTAATACTAAAAGAGATATAACAATTATTATTGTTAAAATATATTTTTTTATATATTTTTTTCTTTGCATTTTGTTCCTTTCAAAATCTTTTTAGATTTTCTTTTGCATCCGTTAACACTTTTTTATTTACTATATGCTTTACTAATTCCAAAACTTATTACTGCTGCGATTGTTGCAGTAATAAGTTGATTAATTCCCATTGATAAATTTAATGTTAAAAATATAGGATTAGGAATTTTGGCAATAAGAGCGAGTACTCTAAAGGAAGCATAAATTATTAATACTTTCGCTAATATAGATATAATAGAACTTAAAATGTAATTTACTTTTTTATGCACAAATAACATTCTATATAAATAAACAAATGTAAAATTTCCTAACCATATTGCTGGAATCATATATACTGTATATATACTAGCGGATTTAAATATTAAGCCGCTTCCAATGGCAGAAATACTTGGTAAAGTTATTAATCCTGCTATTTGTTTAAATCCTTTTACATTAATTGCCACTGTAAATAATACAATATTTACTATTGTACCTACTACATATTGTGAATGTGTTGCAATCCAACTTGTTGAACCAAATATTGCATTTAATAATTGTGGTATTATCATTGGAATCAAAAATATACAAATACTTAATATTATCCATTGTATAATTTCTAATTTTTTGCTCAATGGATGTACTATTTCATTTAAGCAACTATCTTTTTCCATAACTATTTCCTTTCTAAATTAATATTTATTTTATAAATGGTAAATTTAAGTAACTGATTTTGAAAAATAAAATAAATTTTTAATGTTTTCTACTAACTCTTAATTGTTACTTATATTTATTGCTATTTCATTTTTCATTTATCTTTTATAAAAATTTTATTTATTTGAATTATATATTAAAACAGAAATAATATCAAG
>CAYNYD010000074.1:0-4554 GCA_964401375.1 uncultured Eubacteriales bacterium
AATGGTAGAAGAGGTAGACCTGTTACTGGACCTGGTAATAGACCTTTAAAATCTTTATCAGATATGCTTAAAGGTAAACAAGGTAGATTTAGACAAAATTTACTAGGTAAACGTGTTGACTATTCAGGGCGTAGTGTTATTGTTGTTGGACCAGAACTTAAGATTTATCAATGTGGTTTGCCAAAAGAAATGGCAGTTGAACTATTTAAACCATTTGTAATGAAAGAATTGGTTGAAAGAGGTCTTGCACATAATATAAAAAATGCAAAGAGAATGGTTGAAAGATTAAGACCAGAAGTTTGGGACGTTTTGGAATATGTTATTAAAGATCATCCTGTTATGCTAAACCGTGCTCCTACGCTTCATAGACTTGGTATTCAAGCATTTGAGCCTGTTCTAATTGAAGGTAGAGCTATAAAACTTCATCCGCTTGTTTGTACAGCTTTCAATGCAGATTTCGATGGAGATCAGATGGCTGTTCACTTGCCACTTACACCAGAGGCACAGGCAGAAGCTAGATATTTAATGTTATCTGCTAATAACTTGCTTAAACCTCAAGATGGAAAACCAGTTACAATTCCAACACAAGATATGATTCTTGGTTCATATTACTTAACGATTGATGAAGCAGGAGCAAAAGGAGAGGGAATGGTATTTAGCACTGAAGATGAAGCTATGATGGCATATTTAAATGGAGATATTTCAATTCATGCTAAAGTTGGAATTAGATTTGAAAAAGAAATAAATGGAGAAAAGGTTAGAAAAATACTTTATACAACAATTGGTAAAGTTATATTTAATCAATCTATTCCACAAGATTTAGGTTTTGTAGATAGAAGTGATCCTGAAAAAGCATTTGATTTAGAAGTTAACTTTACTGTTACAAAAGGAACAGTTGGGGAAATTATTTCTAAATGTATTAAAGTTCATGGTATTAGCAAAACGGCTGAAGTTCTAGATAATATTAAAGCATTAGGATATAAATATTCTACTAAAGGAGCGATAACAGTTTCTATTTCAGATGTTATAGTTCCAGAAGAAAAGAAGGATATACTTGCTGCCTCAGAGGCTAAAGTTGATGAAATTACAAAACAATATAAAAGAGGTCTAATATCTAATGATGAAAGATATAACTCTGTAATTAAAGTTTGGGATAAGGCAACAAATGATATTACAGATGCGATGATTAAACATTTTGATGAAAAGAATCCAATTTATATGATGGCTACATCTGGAGCTCGTGGTAATATGAAGCAAATTAGACAACTTGCTGCTATGAGAGGACTTATGGCAGATACTGAAGGTAGAACTATTGAAATTCCAATTCGTTCTTGCTTTAGAGAAGGAATGGATTCACTAGAATATTTTATATCTGCACATGGTGCAAGAAAAGGACTTGTTGATACAGCTCTTCGTACAGCAGACTCTGGTTACTTAACAAGAAGATTGGTTGATGTAAGTCAAGAAATTATTGTTAGAGAAGAAGATTGTGGTACAGATGATGGTATGTATGTTACAGATATTAGGAATGGTAATGAATTGATAGAAGGATTAGCTGAAAGGTTATCTGGTAGATTTGCTGCCGAAGACATTTTGCATCCTGAAACTGGAGAAGTTATAGTTCACAAGAATGAAATGATTACAGAGAAATTAGCTGATGAAGTAGTTGCAAGTGGTGTAACAAAAGCTAAAATTAGAACGATTTTAACTTGTAGAGCTAAAAGAGGTGTTTGTGCGAAATGTTATGGTAATGATTTGGCAGGTAGACAACTTGTTAATATTGGTGAAGCTGTTGGTATTATTGCTGCTCAATCAATTGGTGAGCCGGGTACACAGCTTACAATGAGAACATTCCACATGGGAGGATTAGCTGGTGGAGATATTACACAAGGTCTTCCTAGAGTTGAAGAGTTATTTGAAGCTAGAAAACCAAAAGGACTTGCAATTATTTCTGATATAGCAGGAACTGTTACAATAAGTGATACAAAGAAAAAGAGAGAAGTTATAGTTACAAATAGTGAAGAATCTAAGACTTATTTCATTCCATTTGGGTCAAGGCTTACAGTTCATGATGGAGATGTAATTGAAGCAGGAGATGAAATTACAGAAGGTTCAATCTATCCACAAGATATTATGAGAATTAAAGGACCTGATGGAGTTCAAAAATATATAGTTTCAGAAGTTCAAAAAGTTTATAGAAGCCAAGGTGTTGATATAGATGATAGGCACATAGAAGCAATTATTAGACAAATGCTTAAAAGAGTAAAAGTAGAAGAATCAGGGGATACAGACTTTTTACCAGGTGCAATGGTTGATTATATAGAGTTTGAAGATAAAAATCAAAAAGCTATTGAAGCCGGTTTAAGACCTGCTGTTGGAAAGAGAATGCTCTTAGGTATTACAAAAGCTTCACTTGCTACAGATTCATTCTTATCAGCTGCTTCATTCCAAGAAACTACAAAGGTACTTACAGAGGCTGCTATTAAAGGAAAAGTTGATCCATTAATTGGACTAAAAGAAAATGTTATTATTGGTAAATTGATACCAGCAGGAACAGGGCTTATGAGATATAGAGAAATGCAACCTGTGTTTGCTGATACTGGAGAACCAACAGCAAATACAGTTCCTGAACATACGCAAGGATAAAAAATTGTTTTGTGATGTTTGAATGTTAATTTCACATAAAAATGGGGCTATAAAAAAAGCCTTATGAAGAGGGAAGAATTGTAAAAAAACATCTCATAATAAAAATAAGATTCGTGTTACGATATTGCATGAATCTTATTTTTATTGTATTATAAGAAGGTTTATTTTTTAACTTTACACAAAGTATTCGATATACTCTAATATCCTAAAATTCCTTCTAATGATTCATCATTATTTATCCAATCTTGAACATCTATGACCCTATAATTTGTTTTGTCATCTCTAATTACAACTTCTTTAATACCAGCATTTATAACGAGTCTTTTACACATAGAACAACTACTTGAATTTTTTTCATAGTCATTTTTATCTAAATTAATTCCAACTAAATATAAGGTACTGCCAAGCATTTCTTGTCTAGAGGCACTAATTATAGCATTAGCTTCTGCATGAACACTTCTGCAAAGTTCATATCTTTCACCACGAGGAATATTTAGTTCATTTCTAATACACTTTCCAATAGTAGTACAATTTTGTCTACCTCTAGGAGCACCATTATACCCAGTTGCTATGATTTCATCATTATTTACAATGACTGCTCCAAAAGTTCTTCTAAGACAAGTGCTTCTTGCTGCTACAGTTTCAGCTATATCTAAATAATAATTATGCTTATCTACTCTACTCATAAAATTTCCTCCTACTTAAAATTTGTTTTATGTAGCATAACATAATGTATAAAAAAATGCAAGAGATTCAATTCATAGTTCCTGCTATAAAGAAATTTAAACGTTATTTTTACAGTAAAATTAATATAATTTAGCAATTTTTTAAGGAGAAGTAAAGAATTAATTATCATTAAATATTCACAAAGATTGCTTTTTTATTTTCAATTAATTCAAATATTGAACAAATTAAAAACACATTTATTGAATAGAATAATAATCAAAGAGAGGAGGAATTATTTATAAAGTATATTATTAAATAAATAAAAACACATTTAGTGAATAAAAATAGAAGTCAAAGAAGGGAGGAGTTGCCTATAAGGTTTTAAATAAAAAAATTATACAATCTTTTACAATCACATATATTTAATGAAAAAGTTCAGTTCAAATTTAGGACTGGACTTTTTTTAATTAGCAATTGACATTGTACTATTACAAATGATACAATTTTATTATAAAAGGTATTATAGTAAAATTATATTGAGAATAGATAGGAGAAAGAAATGAAGATAATTAAAAATATTTTTAGATTATTTTTACTAGGTATTTTGGTTTTTGTTTTATGTGTAGTATATGAAGGGTACAGTACATATAAAGAAGCAATTATCAATAGACCTTTAGAGGTAATGGTAAGCGAAATAAAAGCTAGACCAAATTATACGCAAGTTTCTGAAATGCCAAAGATATATAAAGATGCAGTTATAGCTGTTGAAGATCATAGATTTTATAGTCATAATGGAATAGATATTATAGCGATTGGACGAGCTGTGATAAATGATGTAATTGCGATGAAATTTGTAGAAGGTGGAAGTACAATAACGCAACAACTTGCTAAAAATGCGTATTTTACTCAAGAGAAAAAGATTACTAGAAAAATTGCAGAAGTATTTATGGCATTTACTATAGAAAAAAATTATGAAAAAGATGAAATACTAGAATTTTATTTAAATACGAGTTATTTTGGGGATGGGTGCTATACTGTGAAAGAAGCTTCAAGGAAATATTTTAATAAAGAACCAATGGAAATGACAGATTATGAAAGTATTTTATTAGCAGGTGTTCCGAATGCACCTAGTCTTTATGCACCAACTGTTAATATGGATTTGGCAAAAGAGAGACAGTTACAAGTTATTCAAAAAATGATAAAATATAATGTGCTTACAGAAGATAGGGCAAAAGAAATTTT
>CAYNYD010000075.1:0-4545 GCA_964401375.1 uncultured Eubacteriales bacterium
GCAAAGTTTTCCTCTTTCTTTTCTATACCTTCGCCTCTTTCAAATCTAACAAATCTTCTAATTGTAATATTTTCACCAATGTTAGCAATTTTTTCTGTTAAAACTTGTTGAACAGTTTTATCAGGATCCTTGATGAAATCTTGCTCTAATAAACAAGATTCCGCATAGAACTTATCAATCCTACCAGCAATTATCTTTTCTATGGCAGCTTCAGGTTTTCCTTCATTTAAAGCCTGAGCTTTAATAATTTCTTTCTCCTTTTCTATAACTTCTTCTGGAACTTCTTCTCTCTTAACATATTCAGGTTTTGTAGCAGCTATTTGCATAGCAATATCTTTAACAAACTCTCTAAATTCAGGATTTTTAGCTGCAAAATCAGTTTCAATATTAACCTCAACTAAAACACCAATTCTTCCATCTCCATGAATATAACTTTCTACTAAACCTTCAGCAGCAATTCTTCCAGCTTTTTTAGCAGCCTTAACAACTCCTCTTTCTCTTAAAAGCTCAGTTGCTTTTTCTTTATCTCCATTAGTTTCTTCCAAAACCTTTTTACATTCCATCATTCCAGCACCAGTTAATTCTCTAAGTTCTTTAACTTGCTCAGCAGTTATCATAATCTTAATCCTCCCTATAAAATTTATTATTCTTGTACCATATCTTCCATTGTAGTATCATCATCATTATGGTCAGTAACCATAGATTCACCTTGTTTAGATTCTATAACAGCATTAGCCATTGCTTCAATAATAAGCTTAATTGCTCTAATAGCATCATCATTACCCGGAATAACATAGTCAACATCTTCTGGATTACAATTTGTATCAACTAAGCCAATAACTGGTATACCAAGTTTTTTGGCTTCTAAAATGGCGATTCTTTCTTTCTTAGGATCAACAACAAACATAGCACCTGGAATTTCTTCCATATCTCTAATTCCACCCAAATTTTTTTCTAATTGATCCGTTTCCTTTCTTAACTTAATAACTTCTTTCTTTGGTAATACATCAAAAGTACCATCTTGAGCCATAGCTTCAAGTTCTTTTAATCTATTAACTCTAGCTCTGATTGTTTTGAAGTTGGTTAACATTCCACCAAGCCATCTGCTATTAACGTAATACATTCCACATCTTTCAGCTTCTTCTTTAACACATTCTTGAGCTTGTTTCTTTGTACCAACGAAGATAACTGACTTACCCTCATCTACGATACCTTTTAGCACTGCATAAGCCTCATCTATTTTCTTTGCAGTTTTTTGTAAATCAATGATATAAATACCATTTCTTGCTGTGAAGATATATGGAGCCATTCTAGGATCCCATCTTCTAGTTTGATGTCCAAAATGGACACCAGCTTCCAATAATTGTTTCATTGCAACTACTGACATTCTAAATTTCCTCCTTATTTTTTTGTTTTTCCTCTGCTAAGGTTAAAAGCGCATAATTACCACCTTAAATATTAAGGCACATGATAAGTATGCTCACCTTGCATGTGGTTTTGTGCTTAACACACTGCATTATTATATCATCTGTTTTAATAAAACACAAGAAATTTTTACTTATTTTTACCTAAATGTAGCAATTTCCTACCTTATTAAAAAAAATAAATTTTATTATAAAAATAAAGTTCTTTTCGACGAGCTAGAAGCTGTTAAGAAATTAAGAATTACAAATACGGAATTATTTTGTGGCGACGCGACATGCGCTTGCGCATACGGAGCCTTGGAGCCACAAAATCGGATTTATAATTCTTAATTTCTTTAGTAGCTTCTGCGACAGAGAAACTCGAACGATATTTTTATAATAAAATTTATTTAATCTAATAACCACTAAAAAAATTGACATACATTAATAATGTTTACTACATAATAAAAAATATAAAACCAAAAAATAAGAGTGCCATAAAATATCATAATAGCATTTTAAGACACTCCCTTATTAATATAACTTACTTTTTTGTAGTAGTTGGTGTACATGGAGTAACTGCAATCTCTGGATAAACTTCACCAACTTCAGGTGAATAAAAATAATCATTACCATAATTATTATCCCAATTGCCATGTGCATCTCTAAAGCAGAAATTAATATCTACTCCTGTTGGAACAGTGATTTCCGTCTTATAACAAGTTTTTAATTTCCTCATTTTAACTTCATTAATCTCTGACCAATTTTCTGTGCCATAATGTAAATATACTGTTGGAGCACCCGTTAAGTTACCTGTATACCTTAGCTCATAAGTTTGCTCTTTTTTCTTTGCCATATCTCCATATCTCCTTTGTAAAAAATTCTATATTTATAATATCGTAATATTTTTTATAATGCAACATTTTTTAATAGTATAAACTAAAAAATTTTAAAATATACTATATTATTACAAATTATAAAAAATAAGCTTCTCAACTAAATAAAAAAAATCAAAAGCTTATAAAAACAACATAATATTATTTTAATAACATAATAAAAGTTCTATGGCAGGGGTGGAAGGAATCGAACCCTCCTCTGGAGTTTTGGAGACTCTTATTCTACCGATGAACTACACCCCTATATCCATAATACTTTGTATATTAAGTACGAAAGTCAACTGCGAAATCAAAGGTTCTCAATCGAACATACAATCATACTTAGTACACTAAATACTCACTTATTTTAGCATAAAGTTTTTAGTAGTGCAACAAAAAATATAAAATTTTTCTTTAATTATTCTACTTTATATGGTATAATTCGATTATACAAATATCAATATAATATTGTAATATATATTTGTAACGAATGGGGGATTATTATGGAAATAAAAAAATGTAAAAAATGTGGTGCTTTTATAATGAGTGATGGAGATTTATGTGCTAGTTGTGCAAAAGAAACTGCATATGAAAACACTGTATTAAAAAATTATTTTGATGAAAATGTTAGCTTTGATTCAATTCCTTCAATCTCAGCAATAACAGGCATTGCACCTAATATTATCCAAAATTATATGAAAACAAATAATTATATAAATTCCGAAATAAACATTTCATCTACGTATACTAATATTCAATATTAATATATTTTTATTTATATTACTTTCTTTATGAAAGTAATATTCAAAAATTATTAATAAATATTCTGTTATTTTAGAAAGATGGAATAATTAATATCCATCTTTTTAAAATATATAATAGGAATTACATTAAATTTTTCTTATGCAATCATTTATTTAATGTAAACTGAGCTTATAGAATTGATTGTAAATATTGCTATACGAGGATATGATTTTATGAAAAATGTTTTTGATACATTAGAAGAAAGAGGTTACATAGAACAAGTTACACATGAAGGGCTTCGTGAATGGTTTGAAAAAGAGAAAGTTTCTTTTTATATAGGATTCGATCCAACGGCAGACAGCTTACATATTGGGCACTTTGTTTCTGCGATGGTTGCTTCTCATATGCAAAAAGCTGGACATAAACCAATTATTTTAATTGGTGGTGGTACAGCAATGGTTGGAGATCCTTCTGGTAGAACTGATATGCGTTCTATGATGACTAAGGAAACTATTGCTCATAATATAGAATGTTTTAAAAAGCAACTTTCAAAATTTGTAAGTTTTGAAGGTGAAAATGCTGCAATAATTGTAAATAATGCAGACTGGCTTTTAAATTTAAATTACATAGATTTTATTAGAGATATTGGTTCTTACTTTTCTGTTAATAAAATGCTTACTGCTGAATGTTTTAAGAAAAGATTAGAAAAAGGATTATCTTTTCTTGAGTTTAATTATATGTTAATGCAGTCTTATGATTTTCTAGTTTTATATAAAAAATATAATTGTAGTTTACAATTAGGTGGAAATGATCAATGGTCTAATATTCTTGCAGGTGCAGATTTAATTAGAAGAAAAGAACAAGGTACGGCTTTTGGTCTAACATTTAAGCTTCTCACAACCAGTGAAGGTATCAAAATGGGTAAAACAGCTAAAGGTGCTATATGGCTAGATCCTGATAAAACTTCACCTTATGAATTTTATCAATACTTTAGAAATATTGCAGATGCTGATGTTAAAAATGTTATGTGTATGCTTACGTTCTTGCCTATGGAAGAAATACATAAACTTTGTGATGTTGAAGGCGAGAAAATTAATGAAGCAAAGAAAGTTCTTGCTTATGAAATAACTAAATTAGTCCATGGTGAAGAAGAAGCTGAAAAAGCAAGAAATGCTTCTGAAGCTTTATTTGGAAATGGTGGTAATTTAGATAGTATGCCTACAACTAAAATAGACAATTTGCCAATTTCTATAGTAGATTTACTTGTTGCTACAAAGCTTGCTCCATCAAAAGGTCAAGCAAGAATTTTAATTGAACAAGGTGGAATTTCAATAGATGATGAAAAAATTTCAGATGTAAATTATATGATTGAAAAAATTGATGGACATATTGTTATTAAAAAAGGAAAGAAAACTTTCCACAAAGTTGAAGTACAATAATAATGGAAATCTGTATATATTTTATGTTGTTACATTTCACGAACTTTTTAATGATTGTGTACGATTGATTTTACTGTAAAAATA
>CAYNYD010000076.1:0-4437 GCA_964401375.1 uncultured Eubacteriales bacterium
AGCATATAGTGCTGATATGATTCCAAAAATTAAAATTAAAATTTCCCAAGTCATTGTTTTTTATATCTCCTTTGAAAAAATTTTGTGTTTGTAATAAAGTCATTATACAAATATATTTTGCTAAAAATGTTGTTGATTTTGATGTTTGTAATGAAGTCATTACACAAATATATTTTGCTAAAATGTTGTTGATTTTAATGTTTGTAATAAAGTTATTATCAAAATATATTTTGCTAAAAATGTCGTTGACTTTGATGTTTGTAATGAAGTTATTACACAAATATATTTTGCTAAAAAATGTCGTTCGAGTTTCTCTGTCGCAGAAGCTGTGCATAAAGCAAGGTTCGTAAATCCGATTTTGTGGCTCCAAGGCTTTCCACGTGCTAATCGCACGTGCCGCGTCGCCACAAAATAATTCCGTATTTACTTCACCTTGCTTTATTAACAGCTTCTAACTCATCGAAAAGAACTTTATTTTTTAGCAAAGTATATTTGGCAGAGACTTATAGTAAATGTGTTGCATATTAAAAGAACTTTATTTTTTAGCAAAGTATATTTGTGCAGAGGACTATAGTAAATGTGTTGCATTTTTTAGCAAAGTATATTTGTGCAGAGACTTATAATAAATATTGTTGTATTTTTTAGCAAGGTATATTTGTACAGAGACTTGTCAATAAATGTTGCATTGTAATGTTTATTGTTTTGTATTTGGTTCTGTGTGGGATATAACTTGTGATATGTTTACATTTGTTTTGACTTTTACAGTATAGGTTGAGTTTTTATATTTTTCTAACCAATTATATTTTTCAAATTCTTGCCAAGTTAAATAATTCATTTTAGCAAATCTTCCAAAACCAGCAATATCAGATCCTAATTCATGAATTGTTTTGTCTAAATAATCTGAAATTCTTTTTTCTAAGCTTTTATTTAATTCTTCTTCTAATCTTTTTTTATTATCTCCTTCATAGAAATTAATATCGCTCCCAGAAGAAACAAGATGTGCTACTAATTCTATATTAATATCTATTTTAGGGTTATCAGTATCTGTAGATACTTTTATTACAGGTGCTTTCATTTGATCTAAGTTTACACTAATTACACGATCTTCTTCATTAAAGTCTGGAACAGAATAACCAGATTTTTTTAAATTGTTAGTTAATAGCAAATGGGATATTACTAAATCTGGTTCGATTGATCCTGTCATATTACTTCCACTAAAGGTAGCAATGCCAATAGGAGTGATTTCTTTAATATCTTGGTCATTTTCTTTAAGAGTAACATATATTGCAAAAGGTTCTCTATCCAAGCTTTGAGAAGCTGTATAAAAATCTATTAATTCAGAACCAACAGATTGACTCGTATAATTATAAGAGCTAAATAGCAATTCATAATATCTAGCAGGGCTTACTTCAAGGGTTGAAGAGACTTCGTTTAAAAAATCTTTTGCTGTTCCTTTGCAAACTGCTAGGGTAACTTTTGGACGAATGTCTGTATGACTTATAAATGAATTTACATGACCAGATAGTTCTGTTTTTGCAATTTCTTCAGAATATAAAATTAATTTTGTATGAGAAAGATTAATTTCTTTGCTTACTAATGTATTTACTTTAGTATTTCCAATGCTTAAAGATGGAGCTGATACTGTATAAACTGTATAAGTTGATTTACCAGTTTCAGAATTTTCTCCAGTAATTTTAAGGGGAACTGCTATTTGATAAGTTATGTCTACATTCCCATTCTCACCAGCATCAACTCCTATAGCAATTACGTATGCAAGGTTATCTAATTCAAATCTATCATAGCAACCTGTTAAAAATAAAGGTAAAATTGAAATTAAAATTAAGAAGATGAATTTTGAACTATGAGTTTTTTGCATTCGCGCCTCCTTTTTAAGACAGCCAGAATTAGTAATAATATAGGTAATACATAAAGTGTATACGCAGATATATATTCAAAGAAAAATTTTCTAATTTTGATAATGACTTCAAAGGAGCGTAATGTCGCACTTATTGCAACAACTGTTGTTGTAAAAGTTGGTATTAATCTTTGAGTGTATTTTAAGTCAAATATTTTTTGAAAAATATAAATAATAAAATGAACTGAAAGAGATAAATAAACAAAAGTTGCAAGTATCCATAGTAAAATAAATATTGATTCAACTCTTTGTATAAATCTGCTTAAACTTATTAATCTTGTTAATTCAAAAACAGGGAAGTAGTTTTCCACTATTGATGGGTAAGGAATAATTCCAACTAATAAAAATATTATTGAAAGAATTAAAAAAGCAGTCATAAAAAAGGATATATATCCAACTTTTTTATAATTTTTAACATAAGGAATAATTAATAATAGAAAAAAAATCCCTTCAAATCTTCCTATTCTACTAAAACCTTGTGAAAAAAAAGTAGAGATTCCATTTCCAAAGATAGGGAAGAAATTTGTTATATCAACATCCGATCTTAATATAATAAACATTAATAAAAATCCAATTACAATCATTGGTGTAATGATTGATCCAGTTCTAAATATACCTCTAGCACCAAGGTAAACACTTATTAAAATTCCAATTCCAAATAAGATGCTTATATATTCTTGAGGTGCATCGGGGAATAGAACGTTTTGCAAGTTTTGAGTGAATTCTGAGAATGTCAAAATACAAGTTATAGCAAGGTAAAGTATAACTATAAGTCCACATATTACTTGGAGTGGCTTACCTCCAACATATTTAGCAATGTCAACTATATCCATATTTGAAAAATTTTTATATAAAGCAAAGATAATTGATAATATAATCAAAGTTAAAATTGCAGTATAAATATTATGAAGAAAAGTAGCTGTTCCAAAGCTTTCTACAGCATAAGTTGGTATTGTTAATAATATTGGAATTAAAGAAATACAGCCCAGTGTTGCAACGGCTTCCCAAGTTCCTATTTTTAAATTTGAATGCATAAATTTTAAAACCTCACTTTCTCCATTTCATAGATATTTTTGGTTCTTTTCTCTTTTCTTTTGCTTTTAAAAATAAAGGCCTTTTTTCTTGCTTCCAAATTGGCATTGATATTAAGTCATCAATAAATGCTGATTTTTGGAATGGAGCATATGGAGTTAGATAAGGAATTCCAAAGGAATTTGTTGTTGAGAGTAAACAAAAATTTATAAATAATCCTAATGCAATACCAAAAAATCCTGCGAATGCACCGAAGGAAAATATAGAAAAATCTTAAAATTCTATAACTATAGTTTAATGAAAAGTTTGGAACTGCAAATGTGCTTATTCCTGTTAATGCAACAATAATTACTAAAATTGGGCTTACAACATTAGCTGAAACTATTGCTTGACCTAATATTAATGTTCCTATGATACCCAGAGTAGTACCAACAGGTGCTGGTGTTCTTATAGATGCTTCACGGATTATTTCAAAGGAAACTTCCATAATTAGTAATTCTATAAGCATTGAAAATGGTACTTTTTCACGTGTGCCAGCAATTGAAAAGAGTAAATCTGTGGGTATCATTTCTTGGTGAAATGTTGTAATTGCAATATATAATCCAGGAAGTAGCACAGAAAGAATAATTGCTGGTATTCTAAAAATTCTAAGTAAAATAGTGTATGGATATCTTACATAAGAGTCTTCAGAAGAACGAAGAAAATCTGTGTAAATTGCAGGAACAACCAATACTTCTGGACTACCTTCAACAATAATGGCAACACGACCTTCTGTTAAATTTGCTGCAACTTTATCTGGTCTTTCTGTACTAAGAATTAAAGGCTCAACAATGAATGTATGATCTTCTATTAATTGTTCTAATTGTCCAGCATCCAAAACATAATTAACATCAATACCTTCAAGTCTACGTCTAACTTCTTCTATCAATGAATCATTTGTAATATCTGTAATATAAGCAATTGCACATTTTGTTTTACTATGACTACCAATTTCTATTGATTCAAAAATTAAATTTTCATCTTTTACAAATTTTCTTATTAGTGCAGTATTTGTTCTAAAGTTTTCTACAAAGGCTTCACTTGGTCCTTTAATTGTCATTTCATTTTGAGCTTTTTCAACAGATCTACTTGGTATTTTCTTTACATCACAAATTAAAGCAGTGTCTAAAGTATCAACAATTAAAGCACAGTCTCCGTGTACAATTCTATCTATTATATCAACATAAGTGTTTACTAAACTTACTTGACTTTCTGCAAGCAAATTTCCGATAATTACATTTTTAATGTTTAAATTGTTTTTGTTTTTTATTATGCTTTTGTTTTGAGAATTTTCTATTGTTATTTCTCTTACTAATTGTTTAATTAAATAATTATCAATTAAATCAGAGTCTACTAAACCATCATAAAAAATTATTAATGCATTATATTTTTTGGCATTTATTGTTAATTCAAAAAATCTGAAAATTAAATCATTACTATCTGGAAAATGA
>CAYNYD010000077.1:0-4237 GCA_964401375.1 uncultured Eubacteriales bacterium
TGGGAACTTGAAAATATAGTTGTATTTGATGAGCCAATTAAGGTAAAGGGTGATATGAAATTATTTGAACTCAAACCAGAAGTTGATTCTGTTGAAGCTATGGCAATGCCCAAACCAAAAAAAAGAAGGAGAAGAAGAGTTCCTAGTAAAAAAGAAAATTAAAAGAGGCTGTAAAAAGTTCTATAGTAATAAATATTTACTGACCTAGCTGGCGGCGGTTTTATAAATACAAAAAATGCGTGAAATTTCTTCACGCATTTTTAGGTTAGATTTTTTTACAACCTTTTTTGTGGCGGAGTGGGTGGGATTCGAACCCACGTGCAGTTTAAAACCACCAACTGATTTCGAGTCAGCACCGTTATGACCACTTCGGCACCACTCCATTAATGGATATATTATATAGCAAGAAGTATACAACAAATTAAATTTATGAGCAATAGGATAATTATTTTTTACTATTCATTTAGGTGGGACTTTTTTACAGCTCCTTGTATATATCTTTTATTTTCATAAAAGTTCGAACAAATTTCCTTATGGAGCGGGTAATGGGAATCGAACCCACGCCTTGGGGTCGGAAGCACCAAATTCTACCACTAAACTATACCCGCATATAAAAATAAATAGAGTGCCCTAAAATAGTTTTTAATTATTTGTGCATAATTCCAAAACTCAAAAATTGCATTACAAATAATGTAATTTTTGAATTTTTTTGTATAGAAACAAAACAATTTTTGCTATTTTAGGGCATTTTTTTGTTGGTAGCGGAAGGGAGATTTGAACTCACGACCTACCGGGTATGAACCGGGTGCTCTAGCCAACTGAGCTATTCCGCCATCTCGTACTTATTTAGTATAAATGCGATAGAGCAATTTGTCAAGAGAAAATGACAAAAAAATAAAAGCACTTTGTAACTCAAAATATATTATTGAAATGAAATTTGTAGTTTATTATAATATATTTATATAAAATAATTGGACAAAAATTTTTTGAACAGGTACTCTAATAGCCACTTGTTATAATAATATATTTTATAAAGTAATTAGAAAAGGAGAAGTGCTTAAAAATGATATCAAAAATAATAACGTTTGTAATACCAAATTTATTGATATTATTAAATTTAAAATGTTTTTTCAGTTTAAATATAGAAAATATAGTAAATATTTTATTTATTGCAATATCAATATTAGTTTTGTACTTTTTTATTTTTAAATATAAACAGCCTGATTATATTAATAGTGAGAAAAATCAAGAAATAATTCTATATTTGACTTTCTTTTTACTTCCATGGATTACTATGCAAAGTGTATATTTATATACAGGGAATATAATTATCAATTATTTAATATTACTTTCAATTCAAGGAATTTTTTATGTAATTTTTAGAAATGTTAAAGTTGCTACTATTATGCAACTTATAATTTCGTTTATACTTATTTTTATAACAGAAAATTCAATAATTCTTAGGGGAATGCCTTTTCTTCCTGTAGATATTTTAAGTGCAAAATTAGGTATGACACTTTCAAATTATTATAATATAGTTATAACTTCAAATATCATTAGAGCATTTGTTACAGCATATACGTTAGGATATGTAGTTATTAAAGTAAATGTAGGAAAAGCAAGTAGTAAAGATAAAAATAAAATTTCACTTATATGTTTTACTTCTGCATTAGCACTATGTTTTATTATATATTGTATTAATTTTGACGAATCAGATTATTTGTTTAATGTTATAAAATCAATAAAAACAAATGGTATGCCATATAATTTTGTGATTAATTTTAAATATATGTTTCAAGAAGAACCAGAAAATTACTCTGTAGATTTAGCAGAAAAAATTCTGCAAGAATATTCTGGAGATGAATATAGTGGTGAAAAGGAATTCCCTAATGTTATAGCTATTATGAATGAATCTTTTTCAGATTTAAACAATGTTTTAAATATAAAAACAAATAAAGATCCTTTAGAATTTTTTAATAGTTTGAAAGATAATACAGTTAGAGGAAGCGTGTTAGTGCCCTCTCAAACTGGCCCAACTGCTAATACGGAATTTGAATTTTTAACAGGTCTTTCAGAAAATTTTTTTGCTTATGGAACAGTTCCATATATGCAGTATATAAACAAAGAAAATGAATCGATTGCAAGTGATTTAAGTGGATTAGGATATAAAACTTATGCAGTACATCCTTTTTATGATTACTCTTGGAGAAGAAATACGGTATATGATTATTTAGGATTTGATAATTTTATTTCTTTAAAAGATTTTATAGATATTGATCAATCAAAAGATTATAATGCATTAGCTACAATTGGACAAGATATGAATACAGGTGAAGTTGAGACATATAGAAACTATATAACAGATAAAGAAACTTATAAAAAAGCAATAGAGTTAATAGAAAATAATGATGAAAGTGTTTTTGTGTTTGATGTGACTATCCAAAATCACTTGGATTATAACTATAAGGGTGATGATTATATAGAAACAATTAAGGAAGCAAATTATAAAGATACGAGGCTTAATCAATATTTGTCTTCAATAAAAGAGAGTGACAATGATTTGAAATATTTGATAGATTACATACAAAATAATGTGTCAGAAAAAACAATAATTTTATTTTTTGGAGATCATTATCCATATATAGATGGTATATCTAAAGATATAGATGAAACTAGCCTTAATTATTCAAAGATACCTTTCATAATTTGGGCAAATTATGATATAGAAGAAAAAGAATATGATTTAGTAGGTACACAGTATCTTTCGGCGATATTAAAAGAATGTGCAAAAATTCCATTAACTTCATTTGACAAATTTAGAAAAAATGTAATGGAAAAATATAAGGCTTTTAATTTTATACGGAACAGTTACAGATGATGGATATGTTGGGGAAAATGCAAAAAAAATTAAAGATGATTTATTGGAAAAATATAAAGTATTGCAATATTATTTTTTAAATGAGGAGAATGTGAATACGCACTAAAAGAAGACTTTTAAATTTTCTATTAAAAAAAATACAATTTTAAAAATAGATTTTTTTATTATTTCTTTAAGGATAGTTAATATCACAGAGAACTTTACATAAATTTAGACAAGCATTTTTGATTGGTGCACCACCAGGGATTTGAACCCTGGACCCACTGATTAAGAGTCAGTTGCTCTGCCAACTGAGCTAGTGGTGCAAATCAATGTAATGATTATTATAATACTAACTAAAATAAATGTCAATTAAAAAAGTATATTTTGTTTGCACCTTGAATCTAAAAATAATACTGAATTAAAAGCACAAGCTTTTAATTGTTGAATTTTGTTATATAAAAGTTTATAATTTCTATAAAGAAGTAAGTTGGGGGTTAGTATTATGGAATTAGTAAAAGTTGGAGAAAAAACTTATTATATAAAAAATCCTACAAATATAGGTATTTATAAAATTGATGATGAAAATGTATATTTGATAGATAGTGGTAATGATAAAGATGCAGGAAAGAAGATATTAAAGATTATAGATGAGCAAGGTTGGAAAGTTAAAGGAATTATAACGACACATTCAAATGCAGACCATATTGGAGGAAATAAGGTAATTCAAGATAGAACTGGTTGTACTATACTTGCACATAATATTGAAAAAGCTTTTACAGAGTTTCCTATACTGGAATCATCTTTTTTATATGGTGGATATCCATTTAAAAATATTAGAAATAAATTTTTATTAGCAAAAGAATCAACTGCAACATCAATAGAAAATAATCTTCCAGAAGGATTAGAATATTTTGCTTTAAAAGGACATTTTTTTGATATGATAGGAATTAAAACAAGTGATAATGTATATTTTTTAGCAGATTCTTTATTCAGTGAAGAAGCGATTATGAAATATCATTTATTTTTTATATATGATGTAAAAGAGTTTCTTAAAACTTTAGATTATTTGAATACTTTAAAGGGAAATTTATATATTCCATCTCATTGTGAGGCCACAAGTGATATTTCATCTTTAATAGAACTTAACAGAAACAAGGTAAATGAGATTATAAGTAAAATATATAATATTTGTGAAAAAGAAATGACTTTTGAAGAAATATTGAAGTATATTTTTGAGGAGTATAATTTAATAATGAATGAAAATCAATATGTTCTTGTAGGAAGTACAATAAGGTCATATTTATCATATTTATCTGATGAAAATAAATTAAGATATGAATTTAAGAATAATAAAATGCTATGGAAACAGGCTGTGTA
>CAYNYD010000078.1:0-3930 GCA_964401375.1 uncultured Eubacteriales bacterium
TTCCTTTATCGTTATTTATTTTTGCAATTCTTCTTTGATTGCAGCCTGTGCAGCAGCAAGTCTTGCTATAGGTACTCTAAATGGTGAACAAGAAACATAAGTTAAACCAACTTTATGGAAGAATTCAACTGATGAAGGATCTCCACCATGTTCTCCACAAACACCAAGTTTAATATCTGGTCTTGTTTGTTTACCAAGTTTAACTGCCATTTCAATTAATTTACCAACACCAACTTGGTCAACTTTAGCAAATGGATCATTTTCATATATCTTCTTATCATAATATGCTCCTAAGAATTTACCAGCATCATCTCTTGAAAAACCAAATGTCATTTGAGTCAAATCATTTGTTCCAAATGAGAAGAATTCAGCCTCTTTAGCAATTTCATCTGCTGTTAAAGCAGCTCTTGGAATTTCAATCATTGTACCAACATGGTATTCAAGTTCAACTCCAGCTTCTTTAATAATTTCATCTGCTGTTTCGCAAACTATATCTTTAACATATTTTAATTCTTTAACTTCTCCAACTAATGGAATCATTATTTCAGGAACAATTTTAATTTTCTTTCTCTTAGATACAGCAATAGCAGCCTTAATAACAGCTCTTGTTTGCATTCTAGCAATTTCAGGATAAGTTACAGCTAAACGGCAACCTCTGTGTCCCATCATAGGATTAAATTCATGAAGGCTAGCAATAATCGCTTTAATTTCTTCAACACTCTTACCTTGAGTCTTTGCTAATGCTTCAATATCCTTTTCTTCTGTTGGTACAAATTCATGTAGAGGTGGATCTAAGTATCTAATTGTAACTCCATATCCTTCCATAGCTTCATATAATTTTTCAAAATCACCTTGTTGCATTGGTTCTAATTTAGCTAAAGCTTTTTCTCTTTCTTCAACAGTATCGCTACAAATCATTTCTCTAATAGCAGCTATTCTTTCACCTTCAAAGAACATATGCTCTGTACGGCAAAGTCCAATACCTTCTGCACCAAGCTCTCTAGCTTTTTCAGCATCTCTTGGAGTATCAGCATTTGTTCTAACTTTTAGTTTTCTATATTTATCTGCCCATGCCATAATTCTTCCAAATTCTCCACTAATTGTAGCTTCGACAGTTGATATAATACCATCATAAATATTACCTGTTGAACCATCAATAGAGATTTCGTCTCCTTCATGGTACTCTTTACCACCTAAAACAAATTTCTTGTTTTCTTCGTCCATTACAATTTCACTGCATCCTGATACACAGCATTTACCCATACCACGAGCAACAACTGCAGCATGAGATGTCATACCACCACGAACGGTTAAAATACCTTGTGCAGCTTTCATTCCTTCAATATCTTCTGGAGATGTTTCAAGACGAACTAAAACAACTTTTTCTTTTCTAGCAGCCCAAGCTTTAGCATCTTCAGCTGAAAATACTATTTTACCACAAGCAGCTCCTGGAGAAGCAGGTAAAGCTTTTCCAATAGGTTTAGCTGCTTTTAAGGCTTTTTGATCAAATTGTGGATGTAATAATGAATCTAAGTTTCTTGGATCAATCATTAAAACAGCTTCTTTTTCTGTAATCATACCTTCATCAACCATATCACAAGCAACTTTCAAAGCAGCAGTAGCTGTTCTTTTACCATTTCTAGTTTGTAACATATATAATTTTCTATCTTCAATAGTAAATTCCATATCTTGCATATCTTTATAATGTGATTCTAGTATATTACATATTTCAACAAATTGATCATAAACTTCTGGCATAACTTCTTTTAATTGATCAATGTGTTGAGGAGTACGAACACCAGCAACAACATCTTCACCTTGTGCATTCATTAAGAACTCACCCATTAACTTTTTTTCACCTGTTGCTGGATCTCTTGTGAATGCAACACCTGTACCAGATGTTTCACCCATATTACCAAACGCCATCATTTGAACGTTTACAGCAGTACCCCAAGAATATGGAATATCATTATCTCTTCTATAAACATTTGCTCTAGGGTTGTCCCAAGATCTAAATACAGCTTTAATAGCTCCCATCAATTGCTCTGTAGGATCTGTTGGGAAATCTGTTCCAATTTTATCTTTATATTCAGCTTTAAATTGATTTGCAAGTTCTTTTAAGTCTTCAGCAGTAAGCTCAACATCTTGAGTTACTCCCTTTTCTTCTTTCATTTTATCAATAAGTTGTTCAAAATATTTCTTACCAACTTCCATAACTACATCTGAATACATTTGAATAAATCTTCTGTAGCAATCCCAAGCCCAACGTGGATTCCCAGATTTTTTGGCAAGTGCTTCAACAACTTCTTCATTTAAACCTAAATTAAGAATAGTATCCATCATTCCGGGCATAGATGCTCTAGCACCACTACGAACAGATACTAAAAGAGGATTCTCTACATCACCGAATTTTTTACCAGTGATTTTTTCCATTTTTTTGATATACTCAAAAATCTCTTTTTGAATTTCCTCATTAATTTGTCTACCATCTTCATAATATTGAGTACATGCCTCTGTTGTTATAGTAAAACCTTGAGGCACAGGTAAACCTAAATTAGTCATTTCTGCAAGATTGGCACCTTTGCCACCAAGCAATTCTCTCATCTGTGCATTACCTTCACTAAAAAGATATACATACTTTTTACTCATATTTACAATTACCTCCTTGTTATTTTTAACAGAGCTATTATATACAATAAAACTACAAAAAGCAATAGGAGAAAGCATAAAAATTTATGCTATATGTCAAAAAAAAGGTTACAATTCATAACCTTTTTTATAGTAAGTTGATTTTTAATTTATAGAAAAATAAAATCTTTTCCGACAAACTAGAAACTTCATATAGAAAATTTTATTTATTATCACTTGAATTTGCTAAAATTTTTACTCCTCCAGCTGCTTCAACAGTTTTATTGGCGATTTCTTTTATTTGAATATAAGCTTTATCAAGCTTTTCTTGTAAACCATCTTTTGAAGCTATTAATTTATTAACTTCTTCTTGAAGTGATTCTATCTTATCTTTTTGCCTATCTATATTGTTTTGAAAATCTTTTTTCAATAGCTCCGTTTCATATTTATAAACTTTCTCTAATTCAGCTGTAACTTCTTTTTTGGCTTTTGCATATTCTTTTTCTAATAAATCTGGAATTTCATTTACTTTACTTTTTAGAATTTCAGTATTTTTAGCATCTTCAGTTGCCTCTTCTAAAAGTTTTTGTACTTCTTCCTCTTTTTTAGCTAATTCTAATTCTCTTTGTAATTTCTCATCTTCCCATTTATTATTTGCAATTTCACGCTCCCTCTTTGTTTTATAATTATATTCTTCGATTTCTCTATCTCTTTCAAGTTTTAAATTTTTTGTTCTTAGCTCATACTCATTTTCTAATTCTTCTTTCTTTAGTCTATATTTTTCCTCTAATTCTTTTATTTCATTTTCAATTTCTTCAGCCCTTGTTTTCTTTGATATTTCCAAGTCATTCATATAGTCTTTTCCTGCATTAATTACAACTGTAAGATTATTTAATTCATCTTCTATTCCATATAATGTTTTAAGTTTTTCTTCTTCTGCATTTATTGCCACTTCTAAGTTTTTAAATTTATTATTAAATTCCTCTGAAAAAATTTTTTGTTCGACATTTACCTTTGTTTCTTCAATAGCTTTTTTCTCTTTCTTCTTTTCTTCTTCTTTTTGAGGTTCGTATTTCATCTCACTTAATTTTTTTTCTCTTTCAAGTGCCAAATTAAGAGCATCAAGGATTTCTGCTTTAGTATTTTTTAGTGTAATTTCTTCTTTTTTCATAATAAACCCAATCCTTTCTACGTTTTTTTTATTTAACGTCAAACTTAATAAACTTAAATTATCACAATTATAAGCATTTTTCAAGTTAATTAATATAATTTTGTCTACTTTTTATTTTTACATCTCTAGGA
>CAYNYD010000079.1:0-3732 GCA_964401375.1 uncultured Eubacteriales bacterium
TCTATCAATAAATAGTACACTAACATTAGTTCCTGTTGTAGCAAATATATTTGATGGCATTGAAACAACACCTTTTATCATTTCTTCATCGACTAACTTTTCTCTAATCTTTTTTTCAATTCCAGACTGTGCTGTTAAAAATCCTGTTGGTACTACTATTGCAGCCTTGCCTTTCTTGCTTAAAGAATAAATTATATGTTGAATAAACATTAAGTATATCGCCATTTTATCTTTATCTTTATTTGGAATTTTTGGTACTCCTGCAAAAAATCTTTCTCTTAATTTATCATCAGCTAATTCATCTCTATAATCACTAAAATCTGTTTTAAATGGTGGATTGCTAACTATGTAATCAAATTTTGCAAGCCTAGTTTTATTTTCATTATAATGTGCTGGTTCTGTTAATGTATTCCCATGTACTACATTTCCTAACGAATGTACTAAATTATTTAATATAAGATTTAATCTTAAAAATTCATTTGACTTTTGTGATATATCTTGTGTGTATATAGTACAATTTTCTTCACCAATTTGATGAGCAAGAGCAAGTACAAGAGTTCCTGAACCTGCTGATGGATCATATACTGTTACATTCTCTACTTTTTCATCATCTTTTACTAATATTCTTGCTATAATTCTTGCAATTGAATTTGGTGTATAATATTCTGCATATTTGCCAAAATCTTTGTTATAATCTTTTATCAAATATTCAAATATTATTGCAAAAGCATCATATTTTTGTTTAAATAAATTTTCAAAACTAAATTCAACTAGCTTGTCTATTATTGCTCTAGCAAAACTATTCTTTTTACTTGTTTCTGTAATATATTGTGAAATTCCACTAAATAATCTTATTTTTTCCTTTCCACCTGTCCTAACTGAAAATATATCTATGTTAAAATTTGCTATATCTATTAAAGTATCATCAAATAATTTGTAGAAATCTTCATCATTTTTATGCGAAAATAAATAAGAAATTAAGTGTTCTATTTTGAGTTTTGCTGTATCTGGTCCTAATCTTAAAAGTAAAAAGTCATATTCATCTTTCATTTTTTCTAATGCTTTTTCAACATCTTTTGGTTTATCTAGTTTAGATAAATTTTCATCTACCTTTTTTATTTCATATAAGAATTTATCATTTAAAAACTTATATAAGAAAACTTCTGTAATTATTTTATACTCACTAGGACTATTTCCAATACCATTATTTTCTGAAATAGATTTTAGTTCATCAATTAATTTTTTTGTTTTATTTATTATATCTCTCTCTTCATTATCCATTATCCTGCTAATTTCCTTTCCTCTATATATTCTTCTAGTACATCATTTGTTATAAATTGTATTTGGTCTATAGTTAATTTAACATTATAGGCTAATGATGTTTTCACAATAATTGGTGTAATACTTCCATAGAAAAAGGCTTCATTATCCATCAATTTATAATTTTTAACTAATATTTCATCTACTTTATGTTTTATTTCAAGCAACATCTGATTCAAGACAATATCATTTATGTTATCTATATTGGCTTCTTTAATTCTTTTATGGATTCTCATAAATTTTATATCATTCTCGTATTTTAAGATTAGCATCTCATCCTTGCTATTTCTTTGTTTTATTCTTTCTCTTAATTTTTCTAATTCTACTATACTATTTTGCATCTCTTCAGATGTTAATTCTTCAATATTTTTCTTACTGAATATTCGTTTTAGTTCTTCATATAGTGTTATAAATTCTGGATCTTTTTTGTCCAAATTTCTTTCAAGTTCAATTCTTGTTTTTTCAAGATTTTCTCTAAATTTATCTGCAATAACTAACTCTGATTCTGATATTTTTCTAAAATTGAAATCAATTTTATCTAAAGCCATATTTAATAAACCAGTTACATTTTCACTATTATTTATGTTCTCTGTTAAATTAAGAATGCTAATCCTATTGTTTACCTCATTTAATAATTTCGAAACTTTACTTATGTCAATTTTATCAGTCAAATCTTCATATCCATACATTTTAATTAAATTATATAATATTTTGTAATTTTCTAACGATTTTCTAATATCATATAAATCCTTCTTTGGTAATTCATTTATTTGTTTTGTAAAATTTTCTAAATTTTCAATATCAAACATAAATAATTTATTTTTTAAATCTGTTATATCTTTTTCTATTTCGTCTTTATCTTTAAAGATGTTTGCATAGTTTGCAAATTCATCTCCTAATTCATTTTGCAATTCTTCAAAATATGCCTTATTTGTTTTATCAAATTCTGCTCTAATATCTGCAAAGTCAACAACATACCCATATCTATAATCTTTATATGGTCTATTTACTCTAGTTAATGTCTGTAACAAATTATGTGCTTTTATGATTCTCCCTAAATATATTTTCTTTAATCTAGGTGCATCAAATCCAGTTAGAAGCATATTATAAACTACTAATATATCTATTTTTCCATCTTTAAAATCATCTTGTTCAGTTCTTC
This sequence comes from uncultured Eubacteriales bacterium, assembly GCA_964401375.1. Taxonomy (GTDB): domain Bacteria; phylum Bacillota; class Clostridia; order TANB77; family UBA1234; genus UBA1234. Next base: position 2,483 of record CAYNYD010000079.1, read on the forward strand.
TAGTTTCTTTATCATCTTCATCGTGAAGGATTAATGCTGATGTTATATTCTCATATTTATTAAGTTCTTCAAAAATAGCTCTTGCTTGTTTTGATGAATCACAAACTATCATTGCTCCAATAGAATTATCATTTAATCTAATTCTTGTCTTATTAAAGTCATTTGTAATATATTCTACTAATGCTGATACATATTTCGGATGAGAATAAATGTCTTCCTTTTTCGCCATTCCTTTAATTGCTTCTACTTCTTTTAATGCTTGGTCTAAATATGATCTATATGATGTTTCAATTCCTTCTCTAATTAATTTTAAGGTATATCCATCAGCTATTGAACGATTATAATAGTATTTATGTATATAATCTCCAAATACATCTTTTGAACTATATCCATTTCCTATTAAAGGAGTACCCGTTAATGCTATCATAATTGCTTTTCTATCTGATGCCATTAAATTTGCTAAGAATGAACCTTTTGGGTTATAACTTCTATGTGCTTCATCCATAAAATAAATTCTTTGAACATCAACATTATAGTCAGCTGGCTTAACAATGGATTCTTCTGAAAATTTTTGTATATTTACAACTGTTATTGTTAATTCACCTGTTGTTCCAACTTCACCAATTGTTTGTATATTTTTTATAAATTCATCTTTTGAATTTACCTTTTCCACTTTTAGTCCTCTAGCTGTGAATTCCTTTGATGCTTGGTCTAGCAAATCTAATCTATCTACTATAAAGTAAAATTTAGCAATTTTACCCTGCTTAGCAAAATAATCAGTTAGGTATTTTACATTAAAGTATGTTAATGCGGTTTTACCACTTCCTTGTGTATGCCAAATAATTCCTTTATTTATACCCTGTTTTAATTTATTTTCAATAGCCAAAGTCGCAAATAATTGTGGGTATCTCATTATATGTTTTTGGATTTGTATTATTCCATTTTTATCCAGTTTCTCTACATATGCAATTCCATATCTTAATATTTTTAGAAATCTTTCTTTTGTAAATAAAGATGTTATTATTCTATTAGTTGGAGTATTTATATCCAAATTAGTATTATATTCTGATGTTCCTTTTAGAGTAACATAGTTTGTATCAATTAAGATTTTCTCTTCTTCTTCAGAGTTTATAGGCTCTATATTATTTATAATTGATGAATCTTCTTCTCTAAAACAATTGAAAAATACATTGCTATAACTACTTGTAGCATAAAATGCACCTTGTATCGGTACAATAGATTCCTCATCA
>CAYNYD010000080.1:0-3615 GCA_964401375.1 uncultured Eubacteriales bacterium
TATAAAATATATTAAAACTTTTTTAGTATTACAGAGTTTGAAAAAAGTGAGGTGGTTTGATTTAAAAGATAATAAAGAATTTTTTATTGTTAAAGCAATTGAGCAATGGTATAATGATTAATATAATTTAGTATTTAAATAAAATTATTTAAAGGGAGGAATAAGGTATGAAAAAGACAACTATTATTTTAATTTGTATTGTAGCTGTAATTGGAATTATTGCTTTAATATTGATTGGGGGATATAATGGAATTATTTCAAAAGAAGAAAGTGTAGAAAGTACATTATCTGATCTAGATGTTATGTTACAAAGAAGAGGAGACTTAATTCCAAATTTAGTAAGTACTGTAAAAGGATATGCAAGTCATGAAGATGAAATTATTGACAAAGTAACTGAAGCAAGAACTAAACTCGTAAATGCTAGCAGTGTAGAGGAAAAATCTACAGCGAATAATGAATTATCAAGTGCATTAAATGGATTATTGATGATTGTAGAAAATTATCCAGATTTAAAAGCATCTGAAAATTTTTCTCAATTGATGGATGAATTATCTGGAACAGAAAATCGAATTGCTGTAGCAAGAAGGGATTATAATAATGCAGTAAAAGAGTTAAATAGTTCAATTAGAAAGTTTCCGAACAACATATTAGCTAATATGTTTGGTTTTGAACAAGCTGCATATTTTGAAGCTGAAGAGTCAAGTGTGGAGGTACCAGATGTCAGTTTCGAATAAAAATAACATTTTTGGGGTAGCTGTTCTAATATTTATGTGTTTTTTTACAATCAATTCTTTTGCAGTAGTTAGGCCCACACAATCTTTTTATGTCAATGATTATGCAAATTTATTGGATCAAGATACGGAAGATTATATTATTAATACAAATATTGAGTTGTATGAAAAAACAGGTGCTCAAATTGTAATTGTTACTGTTCAAAATTTAGAAGAAAATTCGTTAGAAGAATATGCAACTGAATTGTTTAGAAGCTTTGGAATTGGTGATAAAGATAAAAATAATGGAGTATTGTTATTGTTAGCATTGGAGGAAAGACAATTTAGAATTGAAGTAGGATATGGGTTAGAAGGAGCTTTAACGGATGCTAAAACTGGTAGAATACAAGATAATTATATTATACCTTATCTAAAAGAAGAAAGATGGAATGATGGAATTAGGAACGGTTTTAATGCAATTCTTGAAGAAGTTACTAAAGAATATGGTGTGAATATTGAGGGAGAAATAGCAGTTCCGATACAACAGAAAAAACCTGAAAACTTCTTTATTTGGCTCAGCGTAATTTGCTGTATAACAATAGTATTTGAAACGATAATAAAAGATTTTGTGAGAACTAGAAAAATTAGTATGAGAAAAGCTGGCATTATAACGGCGATTTATATGGTAGTTACAGTATCGTGTATGCAATTAATGTTTTTAGAAGGAATATCTACTTTTTGTGCCGAAATTTTGGCGATATTGTTAGTAGTCGCTGACCGGAGGGAGACCTTCTAGAAGTAGATATTATAGAAGTGGAGGACACTCTAGTGGTGGAGGGTATTCTGGCGGTGGAGGTTCTTCTGGTGGAGGTGGAAGCTCAAGAAGTTTTTAAAAGAGATTTAGTATTATATTTTCAAAATAAACTACCAATGAATATAAATGGAAATAACTAATATGACTAAAAGCGCCTAGAGCTTTAAACAAGCTCTAGGCATTTAAGTTAACTGTTTTATGAATTCGAACAGATACGTCGTTGGTGCACCACCGGGGATTCGAACCCCGGACCCACTGATTAAGAGTCAGTTGCTCTACCAACTGAGCTAGTGGTGCAAATCAATGCAATGATTATTATAATACTAACTAAAATAAATGTCAATTTTTTCTTTTGAAAATATTTGCATCAATTGTAATATTACAAGGCTTGCGTCAAGTGAAAAGTTAAATGCAATTCTGTAAAGTAAATGCAATTTGTACGAATAAGTGCATTTTAAAAGCAATATTTCATGTAAAAATATTGCTTTTTTTCAATTTTTCTTGTAAAATTAAAATAGAAATCAATAAAAATTTGCATAACAAACAAGCCAAATCGTTTTTAATTTTTTTAGTGTAAAAGTAAAAGCTATTTGACTCTGTTTAATAATTTTTAATTATGCAAATGTTTTTGGCATTATTTAAAAGTGCGAAATTTTATTTTAAAAGGCGAGGAGTGGTAGTTACCTCGTCTTTTGCTATCTTTTGTATATTAAGTTTATCAGCTAATTGTTTTCCGTAAATAAATGTAAATACCTCATAAGGTGTTTTACCTCCTAAAGATTCTCTAGGTGTTGAATTTATATGAGATAACATTAAATCTACTTTATCTTGTGTTAAATTACTCCAATCTTGACCATTGGGTAAAATTTCTCTAATGAAATTGTGGTTGTTTTCCACATGAGGTTTTTGACTTGATTGCTGAGGATCACAATAAAAAATTTTACTTCGTATTTCTCCAGTCTCAATGTTAATTTCAAATTGTTGTGGTTTAGCAAATTCTGTGCCTCTATCTGTTAGTAAAAGTGAGAATAATTTCTTGTATTCTTCATCAGATAACTTGTCCTGAAATTTATTTAAAGTATTTGACATAGAATCAGCTGTTTTATTTTTATGTAGTATACCAATCATAAAAGAAGTATTTTCAAATATGAAAGTTTGAATAAAGGGTCCAGATTGATTATTGTATATTGTATCCATTTCAGTAGTGGGAACATTAGGGTTTTGCATTTTATATTCAAGATAATCAGTATATGTTCTACCAGAATAGTCTGTAGATTCTTTACGTTTCTTTAGTTTTTTCTTAAGTTTTTTCCTCTTTACTTTTCTTTTAAGTGTAATATTAGTAACATCCCAATCTTTAAACAATCCCATTTCTATGTAATTATATATTGTCTTTTCGCATAATTTTATTTCAGGATGATTGTTTAAGATAGTATAGATAGATTGTCCTTTTTTAATTAAGGGGCAAATTATATGTGCTAATTCATAAAGTTCAGAAGTATTTAAATTAACTCCTTGTCTGGAATCTTTTAAAGTATACTCGTATTGATTTTGTGCTTCCTGTGCAATGTAGAAATATTTATCAAGTTTACAAGATTTTAAATTAGGACAATTATTACAGACACCAATATTTCTATCTCTATCATTACAAGGAATTGGTTGAAAAATCTTGCATTTTCCGGTACACTTTTTGCAGTTGATAAAGTATTTACAATTGTACATATTTTCTTGTCTAAAAGGATTTGTAGGCTTTAGTTTTCTATGTTTACTAATTTCTCTTGCTATTGTAGATTGACTTTTATCTAATTCATTTGCGATTTCAAATTTTCTACATCTTTGGTTTAACATCTCTTCTATTTTAATTCTTTGGCTTAATGATAATTGTTTGCCTTTTTGAATCATAATTATACTCCATTTCCGCCAAAAACATTTGCATAAATATTATATCAAAATTGCATTAAGTTGTACATTAAGGAGGAGTGTAAGACTAAAATCTATGTGATGTCTTCATACTTGCATTTAACTTTTCACTTGACGGGTATTTTAGATTCTATTTTTTTTCTTGACAGCAATTAATTATGAATGTATAAT
>CAYNYD010000081.1:0-3613 GCA_964401375.1 uncultured Eubacteriales bacterium
ATTTACGAACCTTGCTTTACATACAGCTTCTGCGACAGAGAAACTCGAACGACATTTTTACAATAAAATTACTTTGTGCTATATTAAAAAAACTATAAAATAAAAATTAACTACTACTTAGCCTTTTCAAGCCTTTGTTTTAGTGCTTCAAACAAAACTATTCCTCCGCTTACACTAGCATTAAGCGACGTAATCTTACCCATCATAGGAATTTTAACCAAAAAGTCACAATTTTTCATAGTCAATTTATTCATTCCTCTACCTTCACTTCCAACAATAATAGCAATTGGGCCAGTCAAATCTTGTTTATAATAAAGAGTCTTTGCACTTCCATCTGTTCCAACAATCCAAACACCATTTTCTTTCAAATATTTTATAGTTTCATTTATATTATTAACCCTTGCAATTGGCACATATTCTGTAGCCCCAACTGATACCTTAGTAACAACCTCTGTTACAGCTACAGCTCTTCTTTTAGGAATAATTACCCCATGACAACCAGCTATTTCAGCAGACCTTATTAAAGCTCCTAAATTATGAGGATCTTCTATTTCATCAGCAATTAAAATAAAAGCATCTTCACCTCTATCTTTAGCAACTTTTAATATATAATCAACATCTTTATATTCTATTGGAGAAACAAAAGCAATCACTCCTTGGTGATGTTTAGTCTCAGAGTATGTATCTAATTTATTCCTATCTACCTCTGTAATTAAAACCTTATTTTGTTTTGCAAGTTTAATTATCTCATTTATTGAGCCTTGCTTATCTCCTCTTGCAATTAAAATCTTATTAATAGTTCTTTCTGATTTTAATAATTCAATAACTGCATTTCTGCCTTCAATTTTAAATTCTGCCATTATAATCTTCCCTTCTACAAAAAAGCTGAAAATTTTCATTTTTCTATTAACGAACATCGCCCTTGAACTGATATTAAATAAAAACTTTATTGAAATAAGCAACCTTTTATATCAATCAAGCAGATATATTTTTCATTAAATTAATATTATCTAAACATTTTTTAATAATATATGAAGCCACTTCAATAGACGTACAAAATGAATATTGCAAATCTATTTGCCTTTTCTTTTCATTATTATCATAGAAAAATAATTTCTTTGCTTCTTTTATATATTTATTATGCTTATATGTTAAGTACATTTTTAATGAAGTTTTATTTATCCTTTCTATAGCTTCCTCTTCATTTATTAAATTTTTTTCTCTTAAAACTTCTAGTTCATAAATTTCTAAATTCCTTTGAAATCTATGTTCATATAAAATATGACTAAAACTTTCAGAATGTTTTATTCCATTAATATCATTATGCATTCTACAAAAATAATCCGTAATGTAATGCATTATAACACCAAGCTCTCTTGAAAAAGCTTTAGTTTCAAGCTTTTCTAAAGACTTAGTTGCATTAATTAAAATATTTATAGACTCACACAATGTATCTAATGACAAATTTATATAATGTGGAGCTGATCTTCCAAACAAAATAGAAGCATCAGGCTTAATGCTACCATATATCAAACTATAATGTTTAAGCTTAACTCCATACTTCAAAGCAATATGCTCTTCAATTTGTTTAGCATAAATAATATGTGTTGCAGACATCAATTTTATCTATCTCCTCAAACTTATATTATTCCATATAGTTTGTCCAAAATACAATTTATTATTTAAAAAATTATTCTTATAAAATATTTTTTCTCAAGTAGTTAAGGCATCACTTTATAATATCGTATTTTAAAAAGTAAAGATATAAATTGTTTGTCTATTCTTCATCAAGTTTAAGAATAGCTAAAAATGCTTCTTGTGGAACATCTACACTGCCAAATTTTCGCATTCTCTTTTTACCTTCTTTTTGTTTTTCCAAAAGTTTTTTCTTACGAGTAATATCTCCACCATAACATTTTGCAAGTACATCTTTTCTCATTGCCGAAATAGTTTCTCTTGCAATAATTTTTCCACCTATAGCTGCTTGGATTGGTATTTCAAACATTTGTCTTGGAATAGTAGTTTTTAATTTTTCTGCCATTCTTCTACCTCTAGCATAAGCTTTATCCTTATGAACAATAATAGAGAAGGCATCTATTAAGTCTCCATTCAGCATTATATCTAACTTAACTAAATCAGAAGGTTTGTAACCTATAATTTCATAGTCAAGAGAGGCATAGCCTTTTGAGCGAGACTTTAATGCATCAAAAAAATCATAAATAATTTCATTTAAAGGCATTTCATAAGAAAGAATAACACGATTTTCATCCATATATTTCATATCTTTATAAATACCACGTCGATCTTGACAAAGCTCCATTATATTACCAACAAATTCTTTAGGCAACATTATATCTGCTTTAACAATTGGCTCTTCTATACTTGAAATTTCTTGAGCAGGTGGAAGCTCAGTTGGATTATATAAATCAAATTTTGTTCCATCTGTTTTATTAACTTTATAAATAACACTTGGAGAAGTTGTAATAATATTCAAATTGTACTCTCTATCAATTCTTTCTTCAATAATTTCCATATGCAATAATCCTAAAAATCCACATCTAAAGCCAAAGCCTAAAGCAACAGAAGTTTCAGGCTCCCAGAATAATGAAGCGTCGTTTAAAGAAAGTTTTTCAAGTGCAACTTTCAAGTCTTCATAATCACTACCATCTGCTGGATATATTCCACAATAAACCATTGGAGTAATTCTTTTATAACCCGGCAAAGGAACTTCAGCCATATTCTCTTTTAATGTTATAGTATCACCAACATGAATATCAGAAACATTTTTTATACTAGCTGCCACATATCCAACTTCACCAGTTTTTAACTCATCTACAGGATTATATGTGCCAGCACCAAAAAAGCCTACCTCAGCAACTGTATATGATTTTCCTGTAGCCATAAAAGTAACAATATCTCCAGTCTTTATTTTGCCATCTTTTATTCTTACATATGCAACAGCACCCTTGTAATTATCATAATATGAATCAAAAATTAAAGCCTTAGTTGGAGCATTTTCATCTCCTTTTGGTGCAGGAATTTTATTAACAATAGCTTCTAAAACTTGTTCTACATTAAGTCCAGTTTTAGCAGAAATTCTCGGTGCATCTTGAGCTTCAATGCCTATAACATTTTCAATTTCTTCTATAACCATCTCAGGATTAGCACTAGGTAAATCAATTTTATTTATAACAGGAACAATTTCTAAATTATTATCTAAAGCTAAATACACATTTGCTAACGTTTGTGCCTCAACACCTTGAGAAGCATCAACAACCAATATTGCACCTTCGCATGCAGCCAAACTTCTTGAAACCTCATATGTAAAATCAACATGACCAGGCGTATCAATTAAATTTAAAATATACTCATTTCCATCTTTAGCTTTATATGTCGTTCTTACAGATTGAAGTTTAATCGTAATTCCTCGTTCTCTTTCTAAATCCATATTATCTAACACTTGCTCTTGCATTTCTCTTTTTGTAAGAACACCTGTCAGTTCAATTAATCTATCTGCAAGAGTAGATTTTCCATGATCTATATGAGCTATTATACAAAAATTTCTTATCTTATCTTGATTGTCCAATTAGCCTTCCTCCTTAAAAATTCTAAA
>CAYNYD010000082.1:0-3556 GCA_964401375.1 uncultured Eubacteriales bacterium
CTTTTCTATCACTTAAATCAATATCAACTAAATCATAATTTTTAGCAACATAATCAAGAATATCCTCCATTTTTTCAATATTCAAACTTTGAGGTGCAGGCACTATTCCATACATATTAGATAAGGTAAACATATACTTTCTTCTAAGATAATTTTTTATTTCTGGAGAGCCTCTTAATAGTCCAGAAATTAAATCTGTAAAACTTACATCTTGATTTGCAGCTTCATATTGTTCTGTAATTAAAATAAGACCAAGAATATTTGTTTTAACTTCATTTTTATATTCATCTCTAACAATTGCAATATATTTCGTTTTTAAAGTATGAATCTTAGAAAGTAGTGCAAGTTCTTCATCTCTATCCATATTTTCGTGAAGATCTTTCATACATTTTTTTAGTTCATCTTCAATTTCTTGTTTAGGGTTCTTAGACTCCGAAATCCATTTATACTCATGAATGCAATATTGCAAATCTTTTTTTGCAAGCTCATATTCCTCAAGAGATTTTATTTTCTCCAAACCTCGAATCACTAAACCACTTCCCTTTTAATAAGTATCTAACTTTTATTTTAATTTAATTCATTAACATTTGCAAGATAAACTTGATTTAGTTATGAAAAAAAAATATAATATGAATGAAAATTTAGAAAGTATAGATTAAAAAATAATTTGTACTTTTGGAAGGAATGATAGTAAATATGGCAAACAAATATGATTTAATAATAATAGGAGCTGGACCAAGTGGAATATTTTTAGCATACGAATTAATTAAACTTGGTTCAAAGAAAAAAATACTTATGATTGAACAAGGGAAAAAAGTTGAAGATCGTTTTTGTCCTATCGAAAAGACTGGTAAATGTATAAAATGCAAACCCCTTTGCCATATAACAAATGGATTTTCAGGAGCAGGTGCATTTTCTGATGGAAAACTAAGTCTTTATAATCCAGAAGATACTGAAATTCATGTAGGTGGAAATTTACATGAATATCTTGGAATTGAAAATACAAAAAAATTAATTGATTATACAGATAATATATATTTAGAATTTGGTGCTGATCCTAAAGTTGAAGGTATTGAATTTAAAGATGAAATATCAAAAATAAAAGAAAAAGCTAAAAAATATGATGTAACATTATATGATGTTCCTGTTAGACATTTAGGAACAGAAAAAGCTCATGAATTATATAAAAAATTACAACATTTCCTTGAAGAAAGTGGTGTTGAATTAAGATTTAATACAGTAGTTTCAGACTTGATTGTAACTAATAATACAATTAATGGAGTAAAAACAAAACCAGCAAAATATGTAGAAGATGAAAATTATACAAATTTTGAAGAAATATATGGAGATAATGTAGTAATAGGTGTTGGTAGAAAAGGTGCAAACTGGTTATCTGATATGTGTTCAAGACATAAAATAGATAGTCGTGCTGGAATTGTTGACATCGGAGTTAGATATGAATTGCCTGATAAATTTATGGCTGATATAAATAAATATATGTACGAAGCTAAATTTGTCGCAAGACTTGCTCCTTATCATGATAAAGTTAGAACTTTTTGTCAAAATCCAAGTGGTTTTGTTTCCACAGAAGTGTATGATAAAAATATAACTTTAGCTAACGGACATTCATATAAAGATAAAAAAAGTACAAACACCAATTTAGCTTTATTAGTTTCTCATCATTTTACTTATCCTTTTAATCAACCTATTGAATATGGCAGAAATGTTGCCGAAAACTCAAATAAACTTGGTAATGGAAATGTTTTAGTACAAAGGTTTGGAGATATTTTAAATGGTAAACGTACATGGGATAAAGACTTAGAAACAAATAGTGTTATTCCAACGCAAAAATCAGCAGTAGCTGGAGATATTACTTATGCTTTAGGTTATAGAACAATGACAAATATAATTGAATTTATAAAAACACTTGATAAATTTATTCCTGGATTCGCTCATCCAGATAATTTATTATATTCTCCAGAAATAAAATTCTATAGCAACCAAGTTGTAATAGATAATCATTTTGAAACAAGTATAAAAAATCTATATAGCATTGGAGATGGTGGTGGTCTTACAAGAGGTTTAATGATGGCTTCATGTTCTGGTGTTTACCTTGCACATATTTTAAATTAGGAGACTTTATTTTATGAAAAAGTTTGAACTATTAGCCCCAGCAGGAAGTTATGAAGCATTTGTTGCTGCTGTAGAAAATGGAGCAGATACTGTGTACCTTGGTGGTAAAAACTTTAATGCTCGTGCTAATGCTAATAATTTTGATATTAATGAATTAAAAAAAATAGTTGAATATGCACATTTAAGAAATGTCAAAATATATGTTACTTTAAATACATTACTTAATGATAGCGAACTACCTGAAGCTTTAGACTTTGCCTTTGATTTATATAATATTGGCGTAGATGCTGTTATAACTCAAGATTTAGGTCTAGCAAAAATATTACACGAATACATACCTAATTTAAATCTCCATGCTAGTACACAAATGACGGTATATAACTTAGAAGGTGTTCAAAAATTAAAGGAATTAGGTTTTAAAAGAATTGTATTGGCTAGAGAATTAAATTTTGAAGAAATAAAATATATTACTGAAAATGCTGATACAGAGATAGAAATATTTATACATGGAGCTCTCTGCATATCATATTCTGGTCAATGTTTAATGAGTAGTATGATTGGTGATAGAAGTGGAAATCGTGGCAAATGTGCACAACCTTGCAGATTACCTTATACTTTAATAAAAAATGGCAAAGAAATAAATAAGGGTTATTTATTAAGTCCAAAAGATTTATCAATCATTGAAAATATTTCAAAACTACCTAATGTAACTTCTTTGAAAATTGAAGGAAGAATGAAATCACCTGAGTATGTCGCAACAGTTGTATCAATATATCGAAAGGCAATTGATGGAAATATCATTACCGATGATGATAAAAACAATCTGGCACAAATATTTAATCGTGGTGGTTTTACATCTGCATATCAAGAAAAAAAATTAGGAAAAGATATGATGTGCTATGAAAAGCCTAAAAACTGGGGCTTATATTGGGGAAATGTAAAAGAGTACGACGGCAAAAGATATATAAAAATGACTACATCAAAAAATATAGCCATTGGAGATGGAATAGAAATTTGGAATGGTGAAGATAATTCCCCATCTACAATAATTAGTGAACTAACTAAGCTCTCATCTAATGATTATAAAATTGGGCGAATTAATGGCAATATACATATTGGAGATAAGGTATATAAAACAACAAGTAAAGCATTAATGCAAAAAGCAAAAGAAAGTTATTCAAGAGGATTTGTGAAAAAATCAGAAATAGATGTTGAAATTACAATTACTCACTCCTCTCCTATTGTTATTAAAATAAGTTCTTGCCAAGACATTAACTTTTATGAAAAAAATTCAAACATAGATACATTTATATACAAAAGTAATATAAAACCAGAACTTGCAAAAAATAATCCAATAACTAAAGAAACTATTGAAAATCAATTTAATAAAACTGGGAATACACCTTTTAAAATTAGAAATTTG
>CAYNYD010000083.1:0-3469 GCA_964401375.1 uncultured Eubacteriales bacterium
TGAGGCGAATTTTATGCAAAATGTTTATTTATGTATTGACTTAAAAACTTTTTTTGCTTCTGTTGAGTGTGTTGAGAGAGGTCTTGATCCATTTAACACTAATTTAGTTGTAGCAGATGAAACTCGTGGTAAAGGAACTATCTGTTTAGCTGTTTCACCTAGAATGAAAATGTTAGGCGTAAAAAATAGATGCAGACTATTTGAAATACCAAATAATATTAAATATATAATAGCTAAACCCAGAATGAAAAAATATATAGAATATTCCGCTAATATTTACGAAATTTATTTAAAGTATATTTCAAAAGATGATATTCACATATATTCAATAGATGAGGTCTTTTTAGATGTTACAAATTATTTAAAAATGTATAAAATGAAGTCGATTGAATTGGCTAGGGTAATAATGAAAGATATATACGAAACTTATGGAATAACTGCAACTTGTGGTATTGGCACTAATCTATATTTAGCAAAAATTGCACTTGATATAATGTCAAAACATAGCAGTTCTAACATTGGTTGGTTAGATGAAGAAAGATATAAAAAAGAATTGTGGCATCATAGACCACTTACAGATTTTTGGCAAATTGGCAAAGGAATTGAAATGAGGCTAAATAAAATGGGGATTTATGATATGTATGGGATTGCCATCGCAGATGAAAAAAAGTTATATAAAGAATTTGGCGTTAATGCTGAATTTTTAATTGATCATTCAAAGGGAAAGGAAAGTTGTACAATTGCTGATATAAAGAAATATAAATCTAAAAGCAATTCTATTTCAACTAATCAAGTTTTATTTGATGATTATGACTATGAAAAAGCAAAACTTGTTTTGCAAGAGATGGTTGAACTAAAAAGTATTGAGTTAGTAAAGAATCATCTTACAACAGATACAATAAATTTATATATTGGTTATTCTAAAAATATAATACCTTCAACTGGTGGAAATTATAAATTGCCAGTTAGAACTAATGTCTATTCAGTATTATTAAAGGCTTTCTTAGATTTGTATCAAAAAACAACTAATAAAAATGTACCTATTAGAAGAATTGGAATAAGCTTTTTAAGAGTGAATGAAAGTGAAGAGAGGCAATTAAGTTTATTTGTTGATGAAGAAAAAATTACAAAAGAGAAGAATTTAGAATTTGCTATTAGTCAAATAAAAGATAAATTAGGGTTGAATTCTGTAATTCGTGGAATGAATTTAGAAGACGGTGCAACTACTTTAATGAGAAATAATTTAGTGGGAGGTCATAATGCTATCTAAAGAAGAAAGAGCAAGACAATTTTTACCTTTTGATGCTTTAAACGGTTTTAGAAAGGCATTGAAAGAAAAGGAAATTGAATATGTTGATAAAATAGAACTTTCTGATGATCAAATAGAGCAAATATCTGAAAAATTAAATATGCTAGCAGTAAATGAGGAAATTACAGTTATGTATTATTTTAATAGACAATATAAAGAATATACTGGTAAAGTGAGTAAAATAGATTTAGTAAGAAAGAAACTTATACTTGATGACGTTACTATTAATTTTGCAGATATATTGAAACTTGAAATTGCATGATTTTGATATTTATTTTTTGTTAATACTCCATTAATTCTAATAAAAATATTAGAATTAATGTTAATATTAACGTCCATGTTGCGAATTTTTTTAATAATAATTTTTTCTCTTAGTCGTGAATAAAAATTATTTATTCTCTTTCAAATATCGTTTTAAAAGAAATGTTAAAAAGTAAGGAAATGTATAGAATTTTCCATTAAATCCTATATTTTTATTGCATAATTTAATTCCATATTTAATATCTTTATATCTATCACTATCAATTAAATTATTTAATGAAATAGTCGCGTTGTCATTTGCTTTTACTTCTACAGGAATTAATGAATTTGAATCTCTTATGATGAAATCCATTTCTAACTTTTTACTGTCATCTTTATAAAAATATAAATTATATCCAGATTTTACAAGCATATCTCCTACAATATTTTCATATAAAGCACCTTTATACGTATTCATATTTTCATTGTTTCTCAAATCTTGTTGGACTTCTTCTTCGAGTGAACCAATTAATAATCCTGTGTCCGCAAAATATAATCTATAATTATCTGGATTATAATTCCCTTTTAGTGGTAGACTGACTTGTCTCATAGCATAACTAATATTTACTATACCTGCATTTGAAAGCCATTCAATTACTCCGACATATTCTCTATTTCTTGCTCCATTAGCAATTTTAGATATTTGAAATTTTTTATTTTCGTTACCTAGAAATATTGGTATTTTTCTATAGCAATTTAGTATCTTAGTTTTATCTAAACCTCCAGCATATTTAGTAATATCTTCTTCATAATCTATTAAAATTTGCTGTTGCATTTTTAAAATTCCACTAAAATTTTTATTCTTAATAAATTGATTTACAATAGCAGGCATTCCACCAACTATCATATAATCCTTAAAATTAGACATCATAGTACTATATTGTGTAGTGCTTAATGGCTTTACATCCACCATACATTTATATAAGTCCTCGATTTGATTTTCTTTATATCCTTTAGCCCATAAAAACTCTTCAAAATCCATCGAATGCATTATATAATCTTCCTTATTCCCAACACTATTTGATTCAATTTCTTTATAATTAATTCCCATTAAAGAGCCAGAACAAATGACATCATATCTGCCATCTTCTTTAAAAGCCTTTAGTGAAGTGGCCACACTAACACATTCTTGCATTTCATCAAAAAAGATTAGAGTACTTTTTTCATTTAATTCCACATTTGGCATTTTTAATGTTATATTTTTTATAATATTATCAACAGCAAAACCATCTTCAAATATAGCTTTAAATTCTGGCTGAAATGCAAAATTTATTTCAATAAATGTTTTATAATTGTTTTCTCCGAAATTTCTAATAGCATTTGTTTTGCCTATTTGTCTTGCACCTTTTATTATTAAAGGTAATTTATTATCACTATTTTTCCAATCTACAAGATATTGATCAATTTTTCTTTTTAACCTATCCATAATTAATATCATTCCTCCACAGAACACAAAATTCAATTAATGACTGCACATATTGGATATATTATCCATAAGTTCTCACTTTCAATAATATTGTATCACATTTTTAGAAACATTTCAATTATATATTTTCACATTTTTATAAAAATTATTTATTAAAATATCACATTTTTATAGAACAAAAATTCCAGCTTCGTTGTCAAATGAAAACATTTAAAAATAACACAATATAAAAAATGAAATCCGTGCTAAATTATAATACGAATTTTAGTTTTTCACCACTATCCATCTTGAAACTTACGTATTTTATTTATGCTTAAAAGTGTAATATGGCAAGAAAAAAATAAAGGTTATAATCGCCTGAATTAATATCAAAAATAAGGGGAAAAAGCCTACAAAATATGGCAAAATTATGCCAATGACATAGACAATATCTG
>CAYNYD010000084.1:0-3367 GCA_964401375.1 uncultured Eubacteriales bacterium
GATAATGTTTCTTTTTCAGTAGAAAAGGGTGAATTTGTTGCAATAGTTGGTGCATCTGGAAGTGGAAAGTCAACTTTATTACATTTAATAGGTGGAGTAGATAGACCAACGTCAGGTAAAGTGTTTATAGATGGAAAGGATATTTTTAGTTTTAATGATGATAAGTTAGCTATATTTAGGAGAAGACAAGTAGGTCTAATTTATCAATTTTATAATTTAATTCCTATATTAAATGTTGAAGAAAATATTGTGCTTCCATTATCACTAGATAATAGAGAGGTTGATAAAAAAACGTTAGATGGTATGTTAAAACTTTTGGGATTAGAAAGTAGGCGAAATCATCTTCCAAATGAATTATCTGGAGGACAACAACAAAGGACGAGCATAGGACGTGCTTTAATTACAAATCCAACAATTATACTTGCAGATGAACCAACTGGAAACTTGGATTCTAAGTCAAGCGATGAAGTAGTTCAACTTTTAAAGAAGTCAAATAAAGAGTTAAAACAAACAATACTTATGATAACACATAATTTGGAAATTGCTAAATTTGCAGATAGAATTATTAAAATTGAAGATGGCAAAATTGTTAAGGAGGGATAAATTATGAACTTACTTAGCAAATTAACCATAAAAAATTTAAAGCTAAATAAGAAAAGAACTATAATGACTATTGTGGGAATAACACTATCTGTAGCTCTTATTACGGCAGTATCTTCTCTATATTCTAGTGGAATTAAATCTTTAACTAATTATGAAATTTTGCAAAAAGGTAGATATCATGTTGCGTTTTATAATGTTCCTGTAGAAAATGTATACGTGTTTGAAAATAATAAAGAAGTAAAAGATTTTTATTTGACTAAAGATTTGGGATATTCCAAAATAGATTCTAAAAATGAATATAAACCTTATGCTTTTGTGAAAAGTTTTACTAAAGATGCTTTAGAGAATTTATCAGTTAGATTAGTTTCTGGAAGATTTCCTGAAAATAGTGGTGAAATATTAATTCCTACACATTTAAAGACAAATGGTAGATTAAATCTTAAAGTCGGAGATACAATTACACTAAATATTGGCAAAAGAATTGCAGATGATGGGTATGAATTAGGTCAAGATAATCCAATGCAATTAAGCGATTATTCGGAAGAAGAAATAAATGCTAATACTGAAGAAATAATAAAAGGCCATAAAGTTAATGAGAAAATAATTGATGCTAGTGAAAAAAATTATAAAATAGTAGGTATTATAGAAAGACCTGATTCTAATATTGAAAGTTACTCAGCTCCAGGATATACTTTTATAACTTATGAAGATGAAAAAGGTTTAAAAGGAAATGTAGATTTATTTGCTTTATATACTAAAGATGGAGTGAAAGATGCTGTTGAACTTACAGGGGGATTATTAGAAATTGATGAAAAAATTATAGAAGATGCTAAAAAAATTGGAACTGAAAGAGGTGGTATTGAATTATTAATAAGTAAAGCTGGAGATAGTAAAAAATATGAAATAGGAGTTAATGGATATTTAATAGATTTAGAAACGAATCCTATAAGAAATAGTGATGTATCAGGTCTTGGAATTATTTTAATAATTGTAATTTCTATTATTATTTTTACATCAGTATTTTGCATAAAAAATAGTTTTAGCATTTCTATTACAGAAAAAATTAAACAATATGGAATGCTTAGGAGCATTGGTGCGACTAAAAAGCAAATTAAGAAAAATGTACTTTTTGAAGGATTAATATTAGGATTAATTGGAATTCCATTGGGAATATTATGTGGATTTATTGCTTCTTATTTATTGGTAATTGTGAGCAATTACTTTTTACATAAATTATCAAATGGAAGTTTTGGGTTAGAATTTGTTTTCCCTATAATGGCTGTTATAATATCAATTATACTAGGTGCAATAACAATTTATTTTTCTGCTTTAGGAAGTGCAATAAGAGCCTCAAAAATATCACCAATAGAATCTATTAAAAATAGTGCTGATATAAAAATTAAAAGAAATAAAGTTAAATCTCCAAAGATAATAAAAAAATTATTTGGTATAGGTGGAGAAATATCTTATAAAAATTTGAAACGAAATAAAAGAAAATATAGAACTACAGTTTTTTCTCTTATTACTTCTGTATTCGTATTTATCGCTCTTTCAAGTTTTATGACTATGGCATATAAAGAAGTAAAAAATGAATTAAATTATACGGAATATAATTTATCTTTAACTACAAAAGATTTAACGAATGAAAAATTTCAAAAATTTTCTGATACTACGACTTTTGATAATATAGAGGATTTTTCTATTATTAGAAATGTTCGGATTTACTTATGGAAATGTAAAGTATAATCCAGAATACATTAAATATAATGAGATAAAGACAGATTCTAATGAAGAAACCAAAGAAAGTTTGTATGTATATGTGGTTGGAGATAGTCAATATAGAAAGTATATAAAATCTTTAGGATTAAATTATGAGGACATAAAGAATAAAGGAATATTAGATGATTATATGAGAATATCTACAAATACTGAGGGCAAAAGAACAACTCACAAATATATGCGAGAAGAAGATTATAAAGTAGGGGATAAGTTAAGTGGAAAATTATCTAATGATTTAGATTACACTTTTGAAATTGGATATATCACAGATGAATTGCCTTTTGGTGTGGACACAGATGATAAAGTTTTAATTGTAAGTGATGAATTATTTGATAAAGTTGTTGGAACATCTTCATCTATGAAAATTGTTTATAAGTCAAATGATGCATCTAAATTGCAAGATGATATAGACGAATATTTAAAAGATGAAATTTATAGTTTAGATAATAAAGAAGAACGTGTAAATATGTTGACTAATTTGCTTATATTAGTAGGAATATTTTTGTATGGTTTTATTATTGTTGTATCATTAATAGGAATTACTAATGTTTTTAACACTATTACTACTAATATGGAACTTAGAAAACCTGAATTTGCAATGCTAAAATCAATTGGAATGACTTCAAAAGAATTTAAAAGAATGATAAGCTTAGAAAGCTTATTTATGGGATTTAAGTCATTGTTTTATGGTACTATAATTGGAATTATTTTGTCATATCTAATTTATAGAAACTTTAATAGTACATATCTTTATGAAGTACCATATTTATCAATTATAATATGTATAATTGCAGTATTTTTATTAATATTCTTAATTATGAGATATTCATTAAATAAAATCAACAAACAAAATATAATTGAAACGATAAGAAATGAAAATATTTAGATAAAAAGAGGCTACAAAAAGCCTCTTTTTATGATATAATTTCTTTGAAAGGAGTTTAAAAATATGACTATTTTATTAGTCGAAGACAATATGTCAATT
>CAYNYD010000085.1:0-3199 GCA_964401375.1 uncultured Eubacteriales bacterium
AACAAAAGTATCAACAAGTACCGACTTATATGGGAAACCAGCTAGTGAACTTCAAAAAACTGATATAACAATAACTCCTGCGGGTGATAGAATTGCTAATATTACAGGAACACTAAATTATGTTGAAGATTATATAGGGTTTAGCAATGACAAAGCTCTACAATACGGACATTACCTAGCACTTGAATTTCCAGGCATTACAGAAAATCCTAAAGATTGGAGCTTTACTTTCAATAGCGACACACCACACAAATTTGACGATGATAATGATATAGAAGATGATAATGATATACTTGTCTTAAGAATCACAGAAGCAAACAAAAGCAACAAACTAAAAATTTATTATAAGGATAATGCAGAACCTGTTATAACATATGACCTAACTAGCCTTGAACTAGCAAACGCTCCAACAACACAAGGTAACGAAAGTGAGAAACAAGCTCTTCGTGA
Source organism: uncultured Eubacteriales bacterium (assembly GCA_964401375.1). Classification (GTDB taxonomy): domain Bacteria; phylum Bacillota; class Clostridia; order TANB77; family UBA1234; genus UBA1234. The sequence continues at coordinate 451 of CAYNYD010000085.1, forward strand.
CTTTTTTAATGGAAAAACTTCAACAGACTTACTTACTGACGATTACCTTAAACCAACCACTAACTCTACTATAACTACTTATAACTTAACACATCTTCAATATACAACTCCTGAACCTAACGACGGTAAAGTCGTATCAGGAACCATTGCAACAGAAATAAGTAACCTATTCTATAACTTACGAAGCCAAAACTCTGAAAGTGGTATCAACTCTATTACATTTAATAATAACATTTACACTTGGAACACAGTCGATTGGGTAGACGTGAAGCAAGGACAAAACCCACTAACACAACGGAATATCCGGCTACTTAGAAGGAAAACGATCAACAGATTACCCATTAGATTTAGACTTTAAACTAAATAACATGGATTTAATAATTACTATTCACATAACTAAAAACTAATATATTGCTAACCTTACATTAAAAAAATTATTACATTAAATCACAAGAGCATCCAAACTGGATGCTCTCACTTTTTTGTAATAAACTACCTTTTTAACTACAAAAAGCATTATCAAAACATCAATAATTGTCAAAAAGCAAAAATGATAAAACTTTAAGTATTAATATCATTAAATATTAGGAACAATACTAAAGTTAAGCAATTAACATATTTTAAAAAAATAATATTATTTTTAAAACTAAATGTACTCTAAACTTATTTCAAAATTCAAAATGTTTCGAGTATACTCTAAACATTTGACAAAGAATAAAAAAAATGTTAATATATAAACATAATTATTAAAAAGGTGTTGATAAGTGTGATTAAACGTGAATTATATTTAAGAAAACTAAGAGATTCTTATGATAGTGAACTTATAAAAATAATAACTGGAGTTAGACGTTCAGGAAAATCTGTATTGATGACACAAATAATTGAAGAAATACGTAACAAAGAGGTGCCTGAAGATCACATTATATATGTGAATTTTGAAGATTATGATTATTCAGATTATACAAAGCCAAAAAAATTTAATAAATTTATAAAAGATAAAATCGTAGATAAGAAGAAATATTATTTATTTTTTGATGAAATTCAAAATGTAAATGAATTTGAAAAGGTAATTAATTCTTTCAGAGCTACAATGAATGTTAGTATTTTTATTACTGGTTCAAATAGCAGGGTACTTTCTGGAGACTTAGCTACTTATTTATCTGGAAGATATATAACTATAAGAATAATGCCGTTTACTTTTTCTGAATATCTTGAACTTCAAAAGAGTCAAGGAATAAATAAAAGTAATGATGAAGCATTTAAAGAATATATTGAATGGGGCGGAATGCCTCAAATATATAATTCAACGAGTTTACAAGAAAGGAAAATGTATCTTAGAGATTTATATAATACTGTAATATTAAAAGATATTGTTGAAAGAAATAAAATAAAAGATGTTAATTTGTTAAATAGAGTTATTCAATTTATGATGGAAAATATAGGTGGTGTAATTTCGGCAAATTCAATTACCAAATTTTTAAAAAGTGATAACGTTACTACAAGTGTTGATACTATATTAAACTATATAGAATATATAAATAACTCAATGATAGCAAATAAAGTAAGTAGATATAATATTCGAGGTAAAACGGTAATGTCACTACTTGAAAAATATTATTTAGTAGACTTAGGATTATTGCAATTAAAGAATTCTCCTATTGAAAGGAAAGTTGGTGGGAGATTGGAAAACATTGTATATAATGAATTGATTGCAAGAGGTTATGATGTATATATTGGAAAACTCGATAATGGAGAAATAGATTTTGTTGTAGATAACTTTGGAGAAAGATTTTATATCCAAGTTGCGGATTATATATCTAGTGATGAAGTTGCAGAAAGGGAATTTGGAGCTTATAAAAATGTACCAGATAATTTTCCAAAATATGTATTAACAATGGATAAAATAGATTATAGTCAAAATGGTATAATTCATAAAAATATTATAGATTGGCTTTTGGAAGAAAAATAAGTAAAACAAAATTTTTACAGATGGCATAGTGGGTATTGAAAAAAAGCAGTTATTTCAATACCTTTTAATTTATTAAAAATTTTATATTATAATACATCTATCCTTTCATAAGGAAATCTTAGAGAAATGAGGGTACATACTAATGATAAAAAACGTTATTAAAATGCTAATAATTGCTTTGATAATACAAAAAGCGAGAGCGTCCAACATAGACGCTCTTCACTTTTAAGTAATAGTGGTATGTTTATGAGTTAATTAATGTACCAGTAATTTCATAAGGTTCACTATTTATGTAAAAATTAAAGGTGAAATTTTTTGCTTGTTTGTATGTGTTTTTAAAATATTGGCCTAGTGAGTTTTGTAATATGGTGTTGCTTTCCTGCCAGTAATAAGTACTGTCTGAGCTCTGTAACTTCCAAGTAAAAGTATGGTCGATAGTACTGTCATTGTATGAAATTGATTTTATTATATCATCTTCTGAATCTGTCTTTTTGAGTGCTTCTAATAGAATAGCTATGTCTTTTCCTGCGTTTGTCATGTTTACTAATTTTCCAGTTGCGTTGTATATAAGTTTATGGTTGTTATTTGAATCTAATGTTATAACACGTGTTTGGTTGGCGTTGTTAGGGATATTGTATCCAGTGTTTATTAGTTCTTTCATAAGTTGTTCTACGGTGGTAGTTTCTGGTTCTGGTTCTGGTTCAGATTTTGGATTTAGTGTAAGACCACTTAGCTCATATGATATAACTACGTCACCATTATATGTTATTACTAAAGGTT
>CAYNYD010000086.1:0-1210 GCA_964401375.1 uncultured Eubacteriales bacterium
TTACATTTGTACATAAAATAACACCTCCGTATAATAAATATTTAATAGTAATTTCTATTAAATGGATTATATCATATTTTTAACTAAAATGTCTATCTTTTCTAAATCTTCATTTTTCATACTAGATTTAATTGTAACCATTGGATCAACAATATCAATTTCTTTCATTTTTGAAAGCTCTTCTTTCATTATTCTCCCAGCAGAAGGTGCCCAAGTACCATTTTCAATTATTGCGACTTTTCTTTTTTGATAATTTCTTGAACTAAGTTCATGCAAAAATGTTCTCATTGGAGTAAATACATCTGCATTATAACTGCTAGCAGCTAGAATCATTCTATCATATCTAAAAGCATCTTCAACAGCTTCTGCCATATCATCTCTTGCCAAATCTGCAACAGCTATTTTTTCAACTTTATATTTATCTTTTAGTAAATTTGCAACTTCTAAAGCAACTTCCTTTGTATTTCCATGAATTGATGCATAAGCGATTAAAACTCCACTATCCTCTGGCTCATATTTACTCCAAATATCATATTTATTCAAATAGAAGCTTAGATTATCTTTTAATATCGGACCATGAAGAGGGCAAATAATTTTTATATCTAAAGAAGATGCCTTATTAAGTAAATTTTGAACTTGCATACCATATTTACCAACAATATTAAAATAATATCTTCTAGCTTCGCAAGTCCAGTCTTCATCTGTATCAAGTGCTCCAAACTTTCCAAAAGCATCAGCAGAAAATAATATTTTTTCGGTTTCTTCATAAACAACCATTACCTCAGGCCAATGCACCATTGGAGCAAATACAAATTTAAATTTATGTTTTCCAAATGATAATTCATCTCCATCTTTAACAACTATCTTTTTATCTTCAATATTAATATTAAAAAACTGATTAATCATTTGAAAAGTTTTTTCATTACCTACTATTCTCATTCCTGGATATTTTTGAATTAAAGTTTGCAAACTCCCCCCATGATCTGGTTCCATATGGCAAACTATTAAAACATCAACTTTACCACCATTCAATTCTCTTTGAAGATTACCTAACCATTCATTTGTTCTTCTTTTATCTACAGTATCTACTAAAATATTTACTTCATCTTTTATTAAAAAAGAATTATATGAAATTCCATTCGGTACAGTATACTGACCTTCAAATAAGTCAATATCCTTATCATCACAACCAACATTAAAAATATCTGTC
>CAYNYD010000086.1:1310-3135 GCA_964401375.1 uncultured Eubacteriales bacterium
CCTTAGGTTCAACTTCATAAGGATAAACTGGAATTTCAACACCTGTCTCATTTTGAATATCAGTTTTTAAACCATTCAAATTGTGTAATCTTCCAAAATGCCACCCTACATGACCTAAATTAGGTATATCAATTTCAAGAGATTCATTACCTCTTTCAGGTATATAACCAAAAATAATATTTGTACCTTCCTTTTTATTTGCTTCAATACATTTTATTACCAATTGACGCATTAAAAAATCTTTTTGTCCTCTGAGAAACACCATTCTATTATACTCACCTGTAGTTGCATCGTGTACATGAGCTAAATTATTATACATATCAGTTGTAATAGCAAGTTTTCTTATGGTTTCAAGAGGTTCATCAAGTAATTGGGCATCATTATCTGAGAACTCTTGAATACCTCTTTCAACTTTCTCCCAATATTTTTTATCATTCTTACAAGTATTAGTAATTTGCCCTTGTAAAACATCCATCAATGTTTCAAAATCTATTTTACCATTTGAAAAGCTATTAATCACTCTTTCTCTAGGATTTTCCATAATCTAATCACCTCTATAGAGATTTTTTGTTTCATTTGAAAGGTTATATAAATTTCTATAAAATATAGTAAAAAGGACTAAAAAATTTTAGTCCTTCAAAATATGCCTTACAATTTATTCATTGCATCTTGCAAAGCTTTTTCAATGTTTTTATAACCTTCAAAAACATATTCCTTAGGACATTTTGAGTCGGCATCAAGTCCATGACCCATTTCAATAAAATCCATATCTATCTCAATAAATGGTTTCATTTTTTCTTTTACATTTTCATCAGTAGACTTTCCGTAACTCATAAAAGCATACACATCAGTAGGAGAGCTCATTTTTTTTTCAGCAAACATATTATTTACATTCATAAGATTCATAGCAATCTGATATTCTATTCTCTTTATTGCTTGCTCAATGTCGCCTGATTCCATACTTTCTTCCCAAGATTTATCTATACGTATGTACTCCATAATATGTACACCTCCTTCAATATTTTTTCCATATTATTATATCATGATTTACATTTATGTCAACTTTTTTTACATACATATATATTTTATCAAAAATATTATATTTTTCAAGATACTTTTTATACATTAAAATAATTTATAAAAATTTCTATTCAAAGAAATAAATATCCACCAGCTTAGCTGGTAGTTTTATAATATAACAAAAGGCGACCATCGGTCGCCCAACATTAAGAAATCTTTATTTAAAGATTTCAATCTGTGCAAGAGCTATAATCAGCTCTGTCTCCAACTGATCCAGCTGTTTCAACGAGCTTTGCTTTTTCAAACAAGTATCGTCCTCATTTATATCAGCCAAGATCGCCAACAGTTTATTTGCAACCTCAACAAAAGGTTGCATTTTTTCAGAAGCATCTTTGTCTTCTGAGAATCCGTATACCGTATGTTTCTCTATTACTTCAAGCGGAGACTTTAAGTAAGTCTCCTTGCCACAGTACGCGTTATGTACAAACATTAGATTGTAAAGCAGACGGTACTGGATGTCTTCAATGGCAACGTCAATCTCTCCTTTTTCCATGGACTCTTGCCATGTTCTCCCTGTACGAATATATTGCATATCCGTATACCTCCTAAAAATAATTTCATTTATTATTATAGCATACATATACCATATAATTCAATAATTCAGGGAAAAATATATAGCTTTTCTAGTTATATTTATTTTTATAATTTACAAATTTTATAGTCTTTTTCAAGGAAGTTACTAGCACAAAATAATTTTATTGTAAAAATAAAGTTCTTTTCGATGAGTTAGAAGCTGTTAATAAAG
>CAYNYD010000087.1:0-2992 GCA_964401375.1 uncultured Eubacteriales bacterium
TTCAAAAAATGATAAAATATAATGTGCTTACAGAAGATAGGGCAAAAGAAATTTTAGAAGGTGAAGAGAATGAATAAAGATGTACTAGACTTTGCTAGAGATGAATATGCCATATTTGATTTTAGCGAAGACTTGCTTGAAGTCATATCGGAATTTATTTGCGATATTATGAAACATGAAAATGTATCTTTGGAAGATATAAAATTTGCAGGAGAAGGTAAAACGTCTAAAAATATTCAAATAGGAGAATATGTTTTAAAAGTTGGATTAACTAGAAGAACTAAGCAATTTAAAAATTCAGCTAGAATATTGCAACCGATTATTAGAAGAGAAATTAAAATGGATGATGGAGAAAAAGCTTTTGTTGAAGTTCAAAATGCAGTTGACACAGATTGGTATAAAGAAAACAGGTATGGCATAACGGATATTGTATATCAAGTATATAGAGATCTTCGTGATGAGGGTTTAGTTTGGACTGATTTGAAATTTAAAAATATTGGAAGATTACTTAAGGATAACAGAATTAATTATACAGAAAGAGTTCACAATAGTAATGAAGAGAGTGTAATTAAAGAGTTGGAGCCAGACGAAGTAGCGACTGGATTAAAAGGAAAGCCTAAAAAAATATTAAAAGCAGGAGATTATGTTTTATTAGATACAGATTTTGTCTTTGATGAAAAAGATTTGTCAGATGAAAACATTAAAGAAATTTTATTAGATTCTTGGTATAACACTTATGAAATGCGCTATCAAAGAGAAAAGAAAAATAGAAATAAAAATAAAGAAAATTCAAGATGATAATTGCATTTTCTTTATTTTTTATTGAAGAGCATATATAATAATTTGTGTGGTTAATGGATAAACAAAAGGATATTAATATTTTAGTAAGTGCATACTAATATTACGAAATTATTAAAAAAATATTACAATGCTGTTACAGGTATTGAAGAAAAGAATGTGTCGTTATAGAATGTCAATAAAGGAGGAAAATCATGAAATTTGTGAAAATTATTATGCTTGTTTCAATAATTGTTTTAGGATTATATTCAACTTATGTTGTTGCAACGGAAAATGAATCGGGTGAAAAAGTAATTAGTTCAGGTGAAAATACTAATTCTGGAGAAGTGATTGAAACGTTTGAAGATGATTTATATTCTGGCGAAGATATAGCTTCTAAAAGAGTATTTGGAGCAGGTAAAGTAAATCCAAATATTGATTTTCCAGATTTAACAATAGCTCATTATAATAACTTAACAAAGAAGTATTGGTATGAAGATCATCCAGATAAAAGAGAAATTTTGATGGCTGCAAGAATAGGTGTAATTGATGGATATGATGATGGAACATTTAAGCCAGATAACCCAATAACAAGAGCTGAGTTTATAAAGATGCTTATGTGTCTTGCTACAAATAGAACTTTTAATTTCGCTTCTGTTCCAACGACTTATACAAGTTGGGCTAGGAATTATGTATCACTTGCGGAAATGCAGGGGATTATTGAAAAAGGTAAATATTCAGATCAAGATTTAGAAAAACCAATTACTAGATTAGAAGTTGTGTGTATGCTTGCAAAAGTTCAAATCAAAATGAAAAATATACCACAAAATCAACTTGGACATCTAATCTTTACTGATATAGATGGAATTACAGAAGAAGAAAAAGAATTATTATTGCACGCTGCTAGTTATGACTTGTTAGAAGGAATGTTAGATGGTTCAATGACAGAGTTTGAACCCAACAAAAATATAACAAGAGCGGAAACAGCAAGAGCTTTAATGAGGATTTATTAAAGCACAGAAGATTTTTAAAACAACAAAGGAGATTTTGTGATAAATACAAAAGTATAAATATAAAAAAACAAAAGATAAAAATAAGCTATCCTATTTTGGATGGCTTATTTTTTTGAATATGAAGAAATATGAAAACATATTATAAAATTATAGTGCTTTTATTTAGGTTATGGTATAATAAATTAAAAGATTTATTATACGCTCAATTATGGAGGAGTGTATGAAGAATATTTTTAAATGTGTTTTGATTATTATTGGTACTTTTATAGGTGCTGGTTTTGCTTCTGGACAAGAGGTGGCAAGTTTTTTTAATGTTTTTTTAAATAAAGGATTAATAGGTATTATTATTTCCTCTCTTTTGTTTGGCATCGTAATTTTTAAGATTCTAAGATTAAAAAATATAGAAAAGTATGAGGACTTGGTAAAGAATAATAAATTAGTATTATTTGTAATGAAGGCATTTATGTTTGTATGTTTTTGCATAATGATATCAGGAGTTGGAACGTATGCTGAACAAGAGTTTAATTTATCATTTTGGGTTGGTGCTATTTCTATTGCTATAATTTGCTTTATAGCATTTATGTTCAAATTTAATGGATTAGAAAAAATTAATAATATATTAGTACCTATAATACTTTTAGGTATTGTATTGATTGGAATTAATAAATATGATGCTAGCATAAATTTAGAAGTAACTAGTAATATGCCATCGTTAAAATTAATGAATAACTGGTTTGTTTCAGCTATTTTATATTCGGGATATAATTTAATTATACTAATCCCAATTTTAGTTGAACTAAAAAAATATAAATTTAATAATAAAGAAATAGGTATTATTAGTATTATTACACCGACATTAATATGTATGATGTTATTACTTGTTTATAGAGCAATAAATTTATTTTTCCCAGAGATAATGAATATAGAATTACCTACATTAGCATTAGCTAAAATGTGTGGAAAATTTGTGAGATATTATTATAGTATTGTAATTTTATTGGCAATTTTTACAACTGCCTTTTCAACGGGCTATGCTTTTTTGAAAATGAATTCTGAGAAAAATTATTTTAGAAATAGCATTTTAATATGTGTTTTTGGCGTAATTTTATCTAAGATTGGTTTTTCAGATTTAATAAATATTTGCTTTCCGATATTTGGATGTTTAGGAATTATACAAATTATAGCAATTTTTTTTAGAAAGA
>CAYNYD010000088.1:0-2937 GCA_964401375.1 uncultured Eubacteriales bacterium
TTTCATTTAATTCACTCCAATTTTTTTAATCAATAGTATTATAGTTTATTTCCATAAGGAAATCTATATAACTAAAAAAAATAGATTAGTTTATTGAAGGAAACTTTATTTTTATGATAAATTTAAAATAATTTAGTAATTTTTAAGGTGATACAATGAAATAAAAATAGTAACTCTTGCATATATTTTTTTATAAGATATAATATACATATGTTAGCCAAGATTAGAGATAAGGAGGGTAGAGTGTAATAAAGAAGCGCAAGGACAAGGAAACTTGTTGACGAGGACAGAGTTTATCGAATAATCAGCGGATGACTCTGCGGTATATCACTATCGTTAATTACAGGCAAAACCATATAGCAATATGTGAACAGATCCATGTAATGTGTGATTGCTAACATAAAACAATTAAATAAGGAGGAGCAACTATGTGTGGAATTGTTGGCTATATTGGAGAAAAGGATGCCACTTCTGTACTTCTTAATGGGCTTAAGAAATTAGAATACAGAGGGTATGATTCTTGTGGAATTGCTACAATATCTGATGACAAGTTTCATATATGTAAAACTATCAATAGGATTGATAGTTTGATTTCGTGTACTCAAGATTCACAGAAATCAAATATTGGATTAGGACATACAAGATGGGCAACACATGGTGGGGTATGTGAAAAAAATGCACATCCACATTTAGACTGCCAAAAAAGATTTGCAGTTGTACATAATGGTATTATTGAAAATTATATTAAATTAAAAGAATTTTTGAAGTCGAAAGGTTATACATTTTATTCTGATACTGATACTGAAGTAATACCAAATTTAATTGATTATAATTTTAAAGGTAATTTATTAGAAGCTACTAAAAAAACTACAGAAATGTTAGAAGGAAGTTATGCATTAGGAATTATGGAAGTTGATAATCCTAATATAATTGTAGCTACAAAGAAAAATAGTCCATTGATAGTTGGAATTGGTGAAAATGAAAACTTTATAGCATCTGATTTTTCTGCAATATTAAAATATACTGATAAAATATGTATTTTAGAAAATAATGAATTTGCAGTTTTAGAAAAAAATAATATTTCTTTTTATGATTCAGAATTAAATAAAAAAGAAAAAACAATTAAAAATGTTGAAGCAACAGACTCAGATACTGAAAAAAATGGTTATGAACATTTTATGCTAAAAGAAATAAACGAAAATACTATTACTATAAAAAATACTTTAGATACTTATATTAAAAATGGTAAAATTAAGTTTGAAATTGGCTTAACAGATGAAGAAATATGTAATATTAAACATATTCATTTTGTGGCGTGTGGAACAGCTATGCATGCTGGTTTAAATGGAAAATATATAATAGAGAAATTAACTAGAATACCTGTAAATGTTGATGTGGCATCAGAGTTTAGATATAGAGATCCTATTTTAGAAAAAGATGATTTAGTTATTTTTGTTAGTCAGTCTGGAGAAACAGCTGATACAATTGCAAGTTTAGAGCTTGTAAAAGAAAGAAAAATAAAACATATATCAATTGTAAATGTTAAAGAAAGTACAATGGATAGAATTAGTGATAATGTTTTATATACAAAAGCTGGTACCGAAATTGCTGTGGCTTCAACTAAAGCATATATTGCACAGGTTATGCTTATTGATTTATTTGGCATATATTTAGCTGAAAAAAGAAAAACGTATCCAAAAGATGATTTGGATAATATTTTAAAAAGCATAACAGAGATTCCAAATAAAATGCAAGAAGTATTAGAAAATGATAGTGCTTATATTGAATATGCAAAAAGAATATGTAATAAAAGAGATGTATTTTATTTAGGTAGAGGACTTGATTATTATGTAGCATTAGAGGGTTCTTTGAAGTTAAAAGAAATTTCATATATACATTCAGAAGCAACACAATTTGGTGAATTAAAACATGGCCCAATTGCTCTTATTGAAAAAGATACACCTGCTATTGTAATAGCAACTTCTACTAGACTATTGGATAAAACTATAAGTAATATAAAAGAGATTAAGGCTAGAGGTGCTGACGTTTTAGCAATTACAACAATCAAAAATTTTCCTGCTGATGTAGTAAATCAAGTTATTTATTTGCCAGAAATAGATGAAAATTTGTCGCCACTTCTTACAATGATACCACTTCAATTAATTGCTTATCATATTACAGTTATGAAAGGTTTAGATGTAGATAAACCAAGGAATTTAGCAAAGTCAGTTACTGTTGAGTAGGAAAGGAATTGTGTATGGATAAAATTAAAGTAAATGATTTATTTGATATAGAAAAAACTATTGCGAAAGATGTATTTAATGGTGTAACATATCCTTTTGAACTTCTTAGCAAAATAAAAGAATTTATTATTGAATTAGGAAATAAATTATCTTTAGAAGAATATGAACATCCATCAGAAGATATATGGATTTCAAAAACTGCTAAAGTTTTTCCTTCAGCATATATAGGTGGCCCTTGTATAATTGATCATAATGCAGAAATTAGGCATTGTGCATTTATTCGTGGAAGTGCTATTATTGGGAAAAATGCTGTAGTGGGAAATTCTACTGAGTTAAAGAATGTGATTTTGTTCGATAATGTTCAAGTACCTCATTATAATTACGTGGGTGATTCAATTTTAGGATACAAAGCTCATATGGGAGCTGGCAGTATTACAAGTAATGTAAAGAGTGACAAAACTTTAGTTGTAATTAAAGGTAAAGAAAATTTTGTTGAAACAGGAATAAAGAAAGTTGGAGCTTTTTTAGGGGATAATGTTGAAGTTGGTTGTAATAGTGTTTTGTGTCCTGGCACAGTTATTGGAAGAGAAAGTATTATATATCCTTTAAGTAGAGTAAGAGGAGTTATACCAGCAAGAACAATTTATAAGAATGTAGATAATATAGTTGAAAGAAGAATGTAAATTGAAAAAGA
>CAYNYD010000089.1:0-2908 GCA_964401375.1 uncultured Eubacteriales bacterium
AAAATCAAATCTAATACATGCATGATTTAAAAATTTATAATACTTTTCCATCAAAATACCTCCTATTTTATATATATTATCTCTCAAAATCTCAGCTCAACTTTAAACATATACTTTTCAAGATAAAATAAGTTTTTTTCTATTAATATCAAAATCTTCTATATTTTTAATATATTTGCAAATAGCCATAATAATACTATTAGGATTTAAATTATTATTACTGCCTGCAGTAACATGAAAAGTGCAAATGTTATTTTCAATTTTAAAGTCTATAATATTTTCTTTTATATTCCTCATAATTTTTTTATTATCTTTACTCTCTTTTTCTATTAATATTTCATCTTTAGAAAATAGTTCATTAATCAAATTAAAATTAATATCATCATTAATTTTAATTTCATAGATAGCTTCTTTTACTAATGACATTAAACTTTTATTACTTTCAGGATAATATGCTTCTAAAGCTCTAAAACCGTCTGGAAGAGTGGAATTTAACTCTGCTAAAAAAATATCTTTGTTCATTTTATCTTCTATGCTTAAGTCAAAATATTCAGATTCACTAGTAACGCCTACTCCGAAGTGGTAATGCAAAAGAAATTTGAATTCTAGGATTAAACCCTTTAGAATAAGAAACTGGTATCTGCGTTCTCTTTAAACATCTCATAAAAGTCCTCATTGTATCTAAATGACCGACATATTTAACTTCATCTTTTTTAGCATACTTTACACGAATTAGCACTGCCATAATAAATTTCATTCCTTTCTGTCTTCGCACATAAAATACTAATAGTAATAAAAGATTATTTTTTCAAATTAAACTAATCATAAAAATAAATCGCTACCTTTTTTCAAAGCAAACCCCACAATTTACAGAATTAGCACTACATCCAGCACATTTTTGTCTACAGTTAGGTGTAACCTTCTCTTCCATTGCATTGTTATATTCTTTTTTAAAGAATGTCTTACTAACTAAAACATCAATATGATCCCATGGCAAATTTTCATCTAAATTAATTTCTCTTTCAGAATAATACTTATAATCAATTCCAACATCTTCAAAAGCTTTAAGCCAAGTATTAAATTTAAAAAATTCTCCCCAACTATCGAATTTACAGCCTAGTTCCCATGCTCTATATATTGCTTTACTAAGTCTTCTATCGCTTTTAGCCATAACTGCTTCTAAAACACTAATTTCAGGCTCATGCCAATTAAACTTAATTGCTTTATTAGTTAAATTCTTTTTTAAAAAATCTTGTTTTTCAATAATAGTTTCAATATCATCTTGTCCACACCATTGAAATGCTGTAAAAGGTTTAGGTACAAATGTCGATGCACTCACTGTAACAGACAAACCTTTTGCTCTTTTATCTTTTGGAATGCTATAATAAACTTCAACAATTTTATTTGCTAAATCAACAATTCCTTGTAAATCTTCATAAGTTTCAGTCGGAAGACCTATCATGAAATAAAGTTTAATTGTACTCCAACCACTTTCAAAGGCAAATCTGCAAGCATTTAAAATTTCATCTTCAGATAATCCTTTATTTATAACATTCCTAAGTCTTTGTGTACCAGCTTCTGGAGCAATTGTAAAACCACTTTTTCTGACTTTACTTACTTCGTCTAAAAGTTTCAAACTAATTGAATCTGTGCGAAGTGAAGGAAGCGAAATACTTACATTTTTATCTTTAAATTTTGAAATTAAATCTTCTGCAAGTGGATAAAATTCTGTATAATCACTGGTACTCAGAGAAGTTAAAGATATTTCTTCATAGCCAGTATTGTTTATTAAGTTTTCAGCCAATCTTTCTATATTTTCTCTACTCTTTTCCCTAACAGGTCTATAAATATATCCTGCCTGACAAAATCGACATCCTCTAATACAACCTCTAAATATTTCAAGCATTACCCTATCATGAACAATGTTTAAATAAGGCACAATCCACTTTTCTGGATATGTTAAAGTATCTAAATCTTTAATAATTCGTTTCTTAACTATTTTAGGAACATCATCACTTATTGGTATGCACTTTTCAAATTTTCCATCTTCACTATAATAAACATCATAAAAAGAAGGCACATAAATTCCTTCTATGTTGCAAGCCAATTTTAAAAATTCTCTTCTTGTTTTATTTTGATCTTTACATTTTATGTACAAATTATTCAGCTCTATATTTACCTCTTCACCCTCACCCATAATTATTAAGTCAAAAAAATCTGCAATTGGTTCTGAATTATAAGCACATGGTCCACCAGCAATTACTATAGGATCTTTTTCGCCTCTATCCTTTGCCCAAATTGGCACCCCTCCCAAGTCAAGCATATTTAAAATGTTTGTATAGCTCATCTCATATTGAAGAGTAAAAGCAACAAAATCAAATTCATTTAAAGAAGTTTTTGTTTCAAGAGAAAACAATTTTACTCCATTTTCTCTCATTAAATTTTCCATATCAACCCATGGAGCAAAAACTCTTTCACAATATGTATTATTTTGACGATTATATAAATCATATAAGATTTTCATTCCTAAATGCGACATACCTATTTCATAAACATCTGGAAAGCAAAAGGCAATTCTAGATTTTATATTTCTTAAATCTTTTTTGCACATATTTATCTCGCCACCAGTATATCTAACTGGTTTTTCAACCTTCTTTAGCAATTTATCTAGCATTATTTCTACCTCCATTTTTCAAGTATATAATAAAATCATTATTATTTCAACCAAGTAAATCTAATATTGCCCTAAAATATGATTTACAATTTTAAAAAAATTCACTCTGATGTAATTATAAAAGTCTTGACAAAATTTGTTCCGTCATTTTCCATATCGTATGATATTCTTCTATATCTTCAAAATAATTAAAATCTAATATCCCTATCGCTATTGCTTTATTTAATTCATTAT
>CAYNYD010000090.1:0-2892 GCA_964401375.1 uncultured Eubacteriales bacterium
CCATATATAATCGGCTTTTTATATATCATTTCTAGTTCCTTTATCTTTTTATTTTTATATACGTTATCAGGTATAACTTCTAATACAAAATCAATATATTTTGTATTATTGCAATGTTTATTTGTGTCTATATCTCTTCTTAAAACTTTAAAATTAATTTTGTTGTCAAATTCTTCTGATAAGTCTATTTTAACTTTTTCATTTTCAAAAAAATTTCTATCTATTGCACCATACCCTTTTATCATATCGTCAAATGGTTTCATAGGTCTTCCATTTTCTCTATTAATAAGTGCCCACATTGAATCTGCTTCTAAAACTTTATTGCCATTTAAATCATATATTTCAAAGCCTCTAAATGCATGACAACTAACTACTTTCCTTGCCCAAGTTCTAACTTCTATTTCTGTATCTCCTTTAGGATATGAATATATTTTTATATGCCAAGATAAAACTAACCATGCAATGTTTAATTCATTACATTCTGTAGTTCCATACCCAATTTTTTTAGAATGCATCGTAGCAACATCTTGCATGAAGTTTAATAATGATGAAATTCTAGCACGATTAAATTCATCTACTTCTCCATATCCTAGTAAGAAATTATGCTTATAATGATATTCCATATTAAGACACCTCTTAATTTACTCGTGTATTATTTTTGGCCCTAAAAATTTTCCACCTATTAAATGGTAGTGTAAATGCATGACTGTTTGCCCACCATCTTCACCATAATTTGTTATTACTCTAAAGCCACTTTTATCAACATTTTTTATTTTTGCTACTTCTTGTATTAGTTTATGAACTCCACAAATATATTTTAAATTTTCATCATTTAACTCCATTATATTACTAATATGAATCTTAGGTACAATTAACACATGAACTGGTGCTACTGGAGATAAATCTTCAAATGCTAATGCGTATTCATTTTCTGCTACAATATCTGCTGGAACTTCATGATTTATAATTTTACAAAAAACACAATCCATTAATTTTCCCTCCTTATTTTTCTAATACAGCTTTAATTCTTCTAATGCCAGCTGCTACACCTTCTTCTTTTATTATTCTAAAATGTCCCATTCCTCCTGTTCTCTCAACATGAGGACCTCCACATATTTCTTTACTAAAATCTCCTATAGTATAAACCTTTACCCTATCACCATATTTGTTAACAAATAGCCCTGTAGCTCCAGATGCCTTAGCTTCTTCTAAACTCATTTCTTCACAAGTTACTACTAAATCTCTCTGAATTTGCTCATTTACAATATCTTCTATTCTTTTTAATTGTTCTGGAGTAACTTTAGTTGGATTAGCAAAGTCAAATCTTAGCCTTTCTGCTGTTAAATTAGAACCTTTTTGAGTTGCGTGCTCTCCAAGCACTATTTGTAATGCTTTATGTAATAAGTGAGTCGCTGTATGATATGCTGTTGTTTGTTCACTATGATCTGCAAGTCCACCTTTAAATTTTGCTTCTGAACCAGCTCTTGATAGCTCTTGATGTTTTTTAAATAGTTCGTGAAATTCATTCATATCTATTTTCATTCCAGCTTCTTCAGCTAATTCAGCAGTCATTTCAGGTGGAAAACCAAACGTATCATAAAGCCTAAATACTACTTGTCCTTCAAGTTTATCTTTTCCTTCACTTTTAGCTATGCTAACACTTTTATCAAATTCTTTTTCGCCATGTTCTAATGTTTTCATAAATTTATTTTTTTCTTCAACTATTACTTCTTTAATTATTTTTTGATTTTCTGAAATTTCAGGATACATTTGGGTAGTAATCTCAACAAATGTATCTATTAATTCAGTAATATTATCTGGATCAAAACCAATCTTTCTCATGTGCCTGATTACACGTCTTAATAATCTTCTTAAAACATATCCTTGTTCTACATTGCTTGGTCTTACTCCATCAACTATCATAAACATTGAAGTTCTCAAATGATCGGCTATTATTCTACTGCTACTAATATTCCAATTTTTTGATAACTCTTTTGTTTTCTCTATGACATCAGCAAAAAGTTCTGTTTCATATACACTATCTTTTCCTTGTAGTAAACTAACAACTCTTTCTAATCCTAAGCCTGTATCTACATTTGGAGCTTTTAGTAATTCATATTTTCCTTCTTTAGTTTTGTTGTATTGCATAAAAACGTTATTCCATATTTCTAAATATTTTCCACAGCTGCAAGTAGGATTACAATTCTCTGAACATTTCTCCTTCCCTGTATCAAAGAATATTTCTGTATCTGGTCCACAAGGTCCTGTTTCTCCAGCAGGTCCCCACCAGTTGTGTTCTCTTGAAGCATAGAAAATTCTTTCTTTTGGGATGCCCATTTCCATCCATCTGTTAGCTGCTTCATCATCTCTTGGAATCCCATCTTCCCCTTCAAAAACTGTTACAGATATTTTATTCATGTCGAATCCTAGAACGTCTTTTAGAAAGTTATAACTCATTTCAATTGATTCTTTTTTAAAGTAATCTCCTAAAGACCAGTTTCCCATCATTTCAAAGAATGTTAAATGACTGCTATCTCCAACTGAATCTATATCTCCTGTTCTAATACATTTTTGATAATCTGTTAACCTCTTTCCTTGTGGGTGAGGTTCGCCAAGTAAATATGGAACTAATGGATGCATTCCTGCTGTAGTGAATAGCACTGTAGGATCATTTTCTGGGACAACAGGTGCACTTGGTATTTCTTTGTGTCCATGTTCTTTAAAAAATTCTATATATTTTCTTCTCAATTCATAAGCTTTCATACTTACAATCATTCCTTTCCAAAAGCACAAGTCTAGTTGAAAAAATTGTCTAATTATTTTTCGACCTCTTTTTCTTTAATCAACGGAATTATTATATACCTATTTTTCAAGCACGTCAATTACTAAAAA
>CAYNYD010000091.1:0-2821 GCA_964401375.1 uncultured Eubacteriales bacterium
GGAAAATGTATATTTTTCATTGCAAAATTTATATCACATAATTTATATTTTTGAAGTATCCATTCTGGAATACTTTCTAAGAAATTACCATCAGCTTCTTTCATTGCATTTTCAATTATTCCTCTAATAACATTTTGTGTAATTCCATAAGTTAAAGGATATAAAGGAACAATTTTACCAATATTTTTTTCTTTACCAACTTCTTCAAAAATTGGAGATTGCACTTCTATTCGACCAATACCTTTTTTTATTTTTCCAAAAAATACATACTCTTTTCCAATTATAAAAGAATTCTTTATGTATGTTTGATTAAACCATGTTAAAATAATCGTTCCTGTCTCGTCTTTAGCAATTAATTTATATATTGTCATTCCTTTTCTTACCCTTGTTTCAGAAACTTTAGATGTAATTACAGCTTTAAATGCAGCTGTTTCATCATTTTCTAATTCAGATATTAATTTATATTTACTTCTATCTTCATAATCTCTTGGAAAATATGTAAGAACATCTTCTAATGTATAAATTCCAAGTTTATTTAAAAGTTCTGCTCTTGCAGGTCCCACTCCTTTTATGTATTTAACATTTTTATCAAAATCTATCATAAAAACCTCCAACTTGTATAAAAGTTTAGTGATTTATTTTAATATATTATCATAAACAAATGTTCTTGTCAATTTTTCAAAAAAATGTTGTCAAAATAGGGTAAGAGTGCTATAATAGAAAAGAACGATTTTAGAAAACTTTAAGGAGGTGCTATAAGGTATGGCAAAATGTGATATTTGTGAAAAAGAAAAAGTATTTTCAATGCAAGTAAGCCATTCACATAGAAGATCTGCAAGAACTTGGAAACCAAATTTGAGAACTATTAAAACTGAAATTAATGGTACTCCAACAAAACTTCATGTATGTACAAGATGTTTAAGAACATTAAGAAAAGAAGAAAATGCTTAAAAATGCAAATTTTTATCTTCATTTTTTTTGAAAACAGAATAATACAAATTGTAAGGGGCGAATTTTATTCGTCCCTTAATAAATATCAATCATTTAGATTCTTCAACAAAAATTTTACAATGAGATTTATCCCTTATTTCTTCAATACTAGGTGTATTGCACTTAAAATCATAAAATAAAACTTCTATAAGAGCCATAAATTCAACTGTTGTCCATTCCCACTCAAAGTCACAAATATTTTCTTTTCGAGCATTTAAAAACACAGGTTCATCTTTGGCCTCATACATTGCACTAGTCTTGATTTCTACATCATTAGGATTTGTTCGTCCGAAATAATTAAAAATCTCTTTAGATCCAAAAAAACGAGATTTTGCAAATATCTGATTGACACTTCTTGATTTATCGTGATCCGATATAAGTAAAATCGAGTCAAACCACCATTTTTTATATGGTTCTTCAGTTTCCTTTACCATTTGTTGTACAATATTGTCAGAATAAATAGCCATTAAAAACTCTTCAACATTGGGCGATGTATCATCTATTGCATCTGTCCATTCACTAGTACATGCAGGAATTTTTGTAGAAATTGTACCGTTCTCAGTATCAATTTTCAACCAAAGAATAAGCCCCGAATCAAACGAAAGAAGTTTATTTACTTTAGCCATACAAGTGTACCTCCTACTATACCTTCTCGTTTTTTATGATATGCTTTATTATAAATCTCAAGTTATCGCTACATTCCTCCTCTAATTATAGATTTGCTCTCCTATGAAAATTAACCAAATCAATTTTACTATAATTATGTAGAATAGTCAATAGTGAATTATCTTTCCTTAACTTTAAAGATAAATCTCAAAATTCCTCTCATAAAATTTCCTGGTTTATATACAATAACTTTCATAAATCATTCCTCCATTCTTTATTATTTACAAAGCCAGATAAAGCCTAGAATAAAAAGCACTACTCCAATCACAAATACCCAGCCTGATGCAGGAAGTAATAAGACTAGCATAGCACCTATTCCAAAACCTATCATACAAACACCTAGAGTTTTTTTGAATAATCCCATAATTACCTCCCATTTTCTTTTGATTTAATATAGTATATGTGATAGAATTAAAAGTGTGATATCAAAAGAAATTCTACTTATACAGTAAAAAATAAATTTGCTTTTAGGAAGGAATGAAATTAAATATGAAGAAAGTAGAAGAATTAATTTTAGAATTGAGCAAATGTTATGATGGAGAAAAGGGTTCTTTAGATTTCAATTCTCCATTTGAATTACTTGTTGCTGTTATGCTATCTGCACAATGTACCGATGCAAGAGTAAACATCGTTACAAAGACACTATTTAAAGTTGCAAACACTCCAGAACAATTTGCAAAAATGGATGTAAAAGATATAGAGAAATTAATATCTTCTATAAGCTTTTATAAAAATAAATCTAAGCATATCAAAGAATGTTCAATACAAATTATAGAAAATTTTGGTGGTAAAGTACCTGAAACTATGGAAGAATTGACTACTCTAAGTGGCATTGGAAGAAAATCTGCAAATGTAATTATGCTTGAGGCTTTTCATAATTGTCAAGGTATTGCTGTTGACACTCATGCTCTTAGACTTTCTAATAGACTTGGCTTATCCAAAGAAACAGACCCTTTAAAAGTTGAACAAGATTTATTAAGAAAAATTCCTAAGAAATACTGGGCTTTGGTGAACCATTTGTTTGTATATCATGGTCGTGAAATTTGTGATGCAAGAAAACCAAAATGTGATAAATGCACTGTATCAAATTATTGTAAATATATTAAAACAGTAGCACATTAAAAACTTACTTTTATTGCAAACTTTAATTACAATTTTTACTTAT
>CAYNYD010000092.1:0-2740 GCA_964401375.1 uncultured Eubacteriales bacterium
ACTGAAGATGGAATTAAGCTGGGCTCTATAGTATGTAGTATAAAAAATGGCACAAGGCACATTTCACCAGAAGATGCTAAAAGACTTAGTGAATTAGGTTTTAACTGGAATCGTAATAAACGAATGAATTTTGATAGACTCTATATGTACTTGAAAGAGTATAAGGAGAAATATGGAGACTTATATATTCCAGCTAATTATATAACTGAAAATGGGATTAAGCTGGGTTCTATAGTTGCAAATATTAGGTATGGTAGACGTTCTATTACTGTGAAACAAAAAGAAGAGCTTGATGCACTTGGGTTCATTTGGCCGGAAAAGAAAAAAAATAATTAAAATTATATAAACTATCCTTATTTAATGATAACAGTTTGTAACTTTTTAAAAAGGTTGCCAAATGTTGTCATTTAAGGGTAGTTTTTTTTGGAAATACTTGCATATTATTTAAAATATATGATAAAATATTTGCATTGTATTTGTAAATTTTTTATGTATTGTGCTTGAAAATATTAGTAAACGGAGGTGTATTATGAATTTACAAAAAGAAGATGAAAAAAATGAAAAAAAGAAACTTGAAATAACACGAAGCTATATTGAAAAGGAAATAAAAGAAAGCGAAGAAAGACTTGAAAGAGGATTTGAAGATTATGAATTTGATGATTATGCAGATGATTATATGAAAGCAGCCCTACGAGAAAAATTCACTGATAGAATCAGAAACTTGAAAATGGTTAAAAATACTCCATATTTTGCCAGAGTTGATTTTATAGAAAAAGGTGAAACGAAAAGGGATGCTTTTTATTTGGGTAAAGTTATGGTTACTAATCATGATACACTAGAACAGATAGTAATTGACTGGAGAGCACCTATTGCCGATTTATATTATGAGGGAAGACTTGGAGAAGCAAGTTATAATTGTCCTGCTGGAAATATTGAAGGGGAAATTAAATTAAAAAGGCAATATTTTTTTACTAAAGATGGTGAATTAGAAAATGTAATGGACATAGACATTACTACAAATGATGAAATGTTGCAACCATTTTTATCTGCTAATTCTGATACTAGATTAAAAAATATAATATCCACTATTCAAGCAGAACAAAATAAAATAATAAGAGCTGAAATGTGGAAACCTCTTATTGTACAAGGAGTAGCACGGAAGTGGAAAAACGACTATTGCCTTGCACAGGATAGCTTATTTAATATATAATTATGATAAAAATTTTTTCCCTGAAGAGTTTTTGATTATTGCACCAAATAAATTTTTCTTAAATTATATTTCAAATGTACTTCCTGATTTGGGTGTTGATCGTGTTCAACAAAGTACATATGAAGATATTGCTTTTGAAATAATAGGAGATAAATTTGATATAGATGAACCGAATGACAAGTTAGCAAGAATTATTAATAATAATAAATCAGAAAAAGAAGCAGAAATGTGTAAAATTATTGAAAGTGCTTCAATTTTTAAATCATCAATTAGATTTAAAAATTTAATAGATGAATATTTGTATGAAGTTGAAAAAAGATTTGTACCAGATGCTGATTTTAAAATTGATAAATATGTATTTATGAGTAAAGAGGATATTCATCATTTATATTATAAAGAATATGGCAATTTGCCTATTTGTAGGAGAATAGAGGAGATTACAAAACATTTAAAAAATGCTGTTATGATGAGAAGTGGAGAAATTTTAAAAGATATTGAAGAAGAAAGAGATTATAAAATTGCTAAAGTTAAAAATGAAGAACCTATTGAAGAGATAAGGCTTTCAATGATTAGAAATATTTATGGAGATAGCGAAAAGCTGGCAAAGAGCATTGTTAAAGATGCAAAAAAATATGCTTTAAATTATTTTGGAGCGAATAAAATAATGTCTCCAATTAAATATTATAAAGAATTTATTGATGTATATTTAGAACAGATTGCTAGTGATAGAATTGATAAAAGAGAAATTAAATATATTAAAGATAGTTTTGCAGAAGTTCAAAGAAAAGGAAAAATTGAAATTGAGGATTTAGCACCATTAATGTATATTAAGTACATGATACATGGTATTAAAACGAAGTTTGAGCTAAAACATATAGTAATAGATGAGGCACAGGATTTTAGTGAATTTCAATTTTATGTTTTTAAAAAGATTGTTAAAAGTAATTCAATGACTATTCTTGGAGATTTATCACAAGGTATATATTATTATAGAGGAACTAGAAATTGGGAAAAGACTATGAAAATAGTTTTTGGGGAAGATTCAGATTTGGAATTTTTGACACTAAAAAAGACTTATAGAACAACAGAAGAAATAATGAATCTTGCTAATAAAGTAATATACCATATTCATGATACTTTAAATTGCGAACTTGGTGAGCCTGTTATGAAAAATGGTGCTCCAGTTACAATAAAACAGTTTAATAATAGACAAGATATGATTAAAAGGATTAAAGAAAGACTGATAGAATTTGAAAACAAGGGATTTAGTAATATTGCGATAATAGGTAAAACTATTCCTGATTGTCTAAAGCTTAAAAATGAATTAAATGATGATACAATTCATATGATAAGTGGCAAAGATTCAGAATATAATGGTGGAATAAATATAGTCCCATCATATTTATCAAAAGGTCTTGAGTTTGATGCTGTAATCATTACTGATGTAGATATATATAATTACACTAATTCAGAAGTTGATACTAAATTATTATATGTATGTATTACAAGAGCAATGAATACTCTTGATTT
>CAYNYD010000093.1:0-2675 GCA_964401375.1 uncultured Eubacteriales bacterium
TTGAACCTCTTCCTGAAATAATACCACCAGGCTGGGATAATCCAGAAAGCGGATATGGACATTAAAATTATAAAGTTATTAAAACTCAGGTATATAATTGTATACTTGAGTTTTTTTTGCTAAAGTGACAAATTTAGCTTAAATCTGCCACTTTTATGTAATTTATGTTTTGATGTTGAAGTTATGTAAAATAGATTGTATAATGAAAATGTACTTTACATAAAGCGAAACGATAAAGTACAAAAATTTTTAATAACTTAATATAAAAAACGGAGGGGATGAAATGAATAAAAATAAATTTTTATTCAGATTTATATCAGTTTTAAGCTGTGGATTGATTATGAGTACGACTTCGCTTGCAGCTTCTTATACTGATACAGAAAGACATTGGGCAGATAATGCAATTGAAAGATGGACAGGCTATAAAATAATTGAAGGATATGGAAATGGCTTATTTAAACCTGATTCTAATATGACACGTGCAGAACTTGCACAGGTTGTTAATAAATTATTAGAATTAAAAAATAAAAATGGTACAGAATTCAAAGATGTAGACACAAAAGCTTGGTTCTATGATGCTGTTTCTGCTTGCAATAATGCTGGCATTACAAATGGTGTAGGAGATAATCAATTTAATCCAGATGCACCAATTACTCGTCAAGAGGCAATGGTTATGTTAGGCCGTGCATTAGATGTTATTCCTGATACTGAAATAAAATTAGATGCTTTTAAAGATGCTGAGGAAATTTCTGATTGGGCAGAAGGTATAATTTCAAGTATGGTATCTAGAAAAATTGTTCAAGGTGCTGGTAATGAAAATTTAAGCCCAAAAGAAAATGTAACAAGAGCAGAAGTATTAGAAATGATAAATAAAACAATTTCTACATATATAGTTAAAGATGGGGAATATGAAATTACAGAAAATGATGAAGGTAAGATTATTTTATCAGTTGCAAAAGAAGTTACAATTAAAGGTGATTTAAAGAGTGATATTATTATTGCTCAAGGCTCGGACGATGGAGAGATTATATTAGATGGTGTTAAAACTGGGGGCGAAATTTATATTTCAGCTGATGGTGCTACAATTAGATTGAAAAATAGATCAGAAGTCGGAAACGTATGTGTTATTGGAAATAACGATAAAATAATTGTAGATAAAAATGCTAAGGCTGAAAAGATTGAAGTTAGAGCTGAAAATACAGAAGTTAAAGGTGATGGCGAAGTTTTAATGGTAGAAGTTATGGACGGTGCAAAAGATACTACTATTGAAACAAGTAAAACTGAAGTAAAAACATCAGAAAATTCTGAAAATACGGTAGCAAAAGGAAAAGACGTAAAACCAGGTGATTCAACGGTTACTCCTTCAGATTCAAATCATTCTTCTTCTACTACAAAATACACAGTTACTTTTGATGCTAATGGAGGAGTAAATGTTAGTGAAAATGAAGTTAAAGTTGAGGAAGGCAATAAAGTAGCTATGCCAGAAAATCCAACAAGAGAAGGTTATATTTTTGATGGCTGGTACTTAGCAGATGAACAATATAATTTTGAAAGCAGTGTAAATCAAGATATTACTTTAAAAGCAATGTGGAAATTTGAAATTAAAGATCAAGCTAGCCTTGAAACATATGCTTTAGGAAAATATGAAGATAAAGATATTGTTGAAAGTGCAGTTGTAACAGCAGACATTACTTTAGAATCTGGAATTGTAATTAATAGAGCATTAGAAATAGATTTTGATAATCATTCTATTACTATGAATAAAGACATTTCAGAAGAACTTGAGGGAGCAAAATATGTAATTTATATTACGGCTAAGGAAGAAGTTAAATTAAGTAATTTAGTAGTAGATTCTGCTTCAAAAGCACGTGGAATACAAGCTTATATGAGTAAAGTAATTCTTGAAAATGTAACAGTTAAAAATAGTATAAGAGAAGGATTACTTGTAAATGGAGCAATGGTTACAGCAAGAAATTTGAATGCTTCAGGAAATACTTTTGGATCAGTAGACATAGATAAAGGAGAAAATGTTCCAGAAGAGACAGAAACTGTGTTTACATTAGAAGGAAATGGTGTTTTAGAAGATAGAATAAAGATTTGGTCTGAATTAGCTACAAAAGATGTATCTGCTAGTGATATTGTAAAAGCAGAGGGATTAAGTGTTGCAAAAATTGAGTTAAATTCTGTTGAAGTATTTGTTTGGGATGAAGAAGCACAATTAGAAGAAATAATGAAAGAAGAGGGATATTTAGCATTAATAGAAAAAGACGGAGTAAAAGTTGGTTATAAAACTTTACAAGATGCCTTTGCAAATGCAAAAGATGGAGATACTGTTAAACTTTTAAATGATATTAATTTATAGAAGTATAT
This sequence comes from uncultured Eubacteriales bacterium, assembly GCA_964401375.1. Lineage (GTDB taxonomy): Bacteria > Bacillota > Clostridia > TANB77 > UBA1234 > UBA1234. The sequence goes on from CAYNYD010000093.1 coordinate 2,371, forward strand.
TTTATCTGTATTACATTTAAATACAAAAGAAAAAGATAAAAGACTCTCAGTAGTATGTATCTACTGGGAGTTTTTACTTAATATGCTCTATTTTAAGCCATCAATTTCTTCTAAGGAAAGTCCTGTCGCTTCTGATATTATATTTTTGTCTACTTTCATTTTAAGCATTTTTTTAGCTATCTCTATTTTTTCTATTTTCTTACCATTTTCAGTTCCTTTTTTCATGCCACGTTCCATGCCACGTTCTATTCCACGTTCCATACCTCTTTTCATACCACGCTCTTCTGCATCTTCTATTCCTGTAT
>CAYNYD010000094.1:0-2668 GCA_964401375.1 uncultured Eubacteriales bacterium
TTCGTTTAATTCTAATCTTCCGACCTTTTTCTAAGCAAATATGTAACAAAAAATATAATGCTTGAAACTAAAACTATTGTTGGACCTGTTGCAGTTAAAGCATAAAAAGAAATTACCAAACCACTTATTCCTGAGAAAATGGCAAATACAATCGTCCAAAAAGTATATTGCCTCATATTTCTTGAAATATTTCTACTTGATGCAGCAGGTAAAATTAAAAGTGAATTAATTATTAATATTCCAACCCACCTAATAGAAACCATAACTATAACAGCCACTAAAACTATAAATAAATCTTCTATAAGTCTTACAGGAATTCCTTTGCTTCTAGCAAGTGAAGAATTAATGCTGATAGCAAATAATTTATTAAATAAAAAATACCAAAAAGCTAGCACTACAACACCAATTCCTAATAACAAATAAATTTCTTCTGGTACAATACTTAAAATATCACCTATCAAATAATTTGAAAACTTGGTAAAATTACCATTATATGAAAGTATAACTAATCCTAAAGCAAGTGCTGTAGATGAAAAAACACTAATAATTGTATCTCTAGAAGAAATATTTAAATCTTTAATTCTATTTAAAAGCAATGCAAATAAAATACCAAAAACAACCATAGAAATTGTTGGATTTGTAGCACCAAGCAATGCTCCAATAGCTATACCTGTTAAAGCAGAATGTCCTAATGCATCTGAAAAGAAAGCTAATTTATTATTTACTATCATTGTTCCCATAAGTCCAAAAAGTGGAGTAATTATTAATATTGCCCAAAAGGCATTTTGCATATATCCATATTCAAACATAATTTTAACCCTCTCTTAATGTATTTTTTACTATTATTTAAACCTCACCAAATGTTTCTATAAATTTTTTACTTTTAAACACTTCGTCTGGTGTTCCCTCTTCTTCAATAACTTGATTTAAAAGTATAACATTATCTGCATATTTCTTAACATATATAAAATCATGAGAAACAAGTATAATTGCAATATCATTTGTCTTTTTTAATTCATAAATCTTTTTGTAAAATTGTTCTTGTCCATTTTTATCAATACCTGAAATTGGTTCATCTAAAATTAATAAATCTGGATTTGACATCATTGCTAAAGCCAACATAACTCTTTGAAGCTCTCCACCAGACAATCTATTAACTTTTCTATCAATTAAAGTTTCTGCACCAAAAGATTTTAAATGTTCTTTTATTTTTTCATATACTTTTTTACTTTTATACAAAAATACTGGACTATTTGAAGAATAACTTGCAACCATATCATAGACAGTTATAGGGGAGTTTTCTAAATCTAATTTTTGTGGTACATAACCTATTTTAAGTTTTTTTCCTTCTTTATGTTTAGAATTAAAAGTTATATTTCCCTCATGAGGAATTTCTCCGAGAATAGCCTTTAAAAGAGTAGATTTTCCTGCACCATTTTTGCCAATTATAACTGTAAGTTTGCCACAATGAATATGAATACTCACATCTTTTAGAATTTGTTTCGTACCTCTTTTTACACTAATATTATTTATTTTAGTACAACAAAACATACAATCATTCTCCACGTTTAACTAGCGCCTCCTCTAATGTTTCTAGATTTTTTCTCATAATGTTTAAATAAGCATCTTTATCTAACTCGCCCGTAACAACTGGATCTAAATTATATACAGGTACATTAGTTTCTCTTGCAATAACATCTGCAGTGCTCTGCTCATACTGAGGTTCTACAAAAATTGCTACAGCAGAAGTTTCCTTAATTTTATCTATAATCTTAGCTACCTCACCAGCACTTGGATTTGTTCCTGGTTCTCTTTCAATTACTCCAACTATATTTAGTCCAAATTCTTCAGCAAAAAACTCAAAAGCCTCATGAAAAGTTACTATATTAGGATTTTCTATATTACTTAATTTCGTATGCATTTCATTTCTCAAACTATATAATTTATCTATATATTCATAAGAATTATTCAAATATTTATCAGCATTTTTTTCATCTATTTTTGCAAGATTATTAGCTATGTTTGTAACCTGCTTTATATATAAATCTATACTTACCCAAATATGAGCATTTTCACCATGATTATGAGAATGTTCTGCATTTTCATCTTTTGATTGTGATGCATTTACATCATCATTAACCTGTTTATTATCTATATTATTATCAAAAAAGTTATTGTTTTCTTTACTGTATTCCTCATTATGTTCTTCAAGAACTCCTTCACTCGAATCTATTATATTAAGCTCAGGATATGCACTTATAGCTTTATCTAAAAAGGACTCCATTCCGTAATCCGTTAATAATAAATACATCAGATTTTTCAAGTATATTCATATCTCTTGTTGTAAGTTGATAATCGTGTAAACAACCTACACTTGTATTAGTCATATTACTTAAAGTTACATTTTCAACTCCATCTACAATGTTACTTGTAGCTATATAAATTGGATAAAAAGAAGTTACTATATCAAGATTACTATCATTAGCAAGATTGTCACCACTAATATTATTTTCATTTACATTTTTATCTATATTTTCTACATTTCGATCTGTACAAGCAGTTAATAAAAGACATAAACATAAAATACAATAAATTAAAACTTTTTTCATGAGTTTCAATCCTCCCTAAATAAGTAAATTATACTACTTTTATGTAAATTTGTAAACTA
>CAYNYD010000095.1:0-2650 GCA_964401375.1 uncultured Eubacteriales bacterium
TACATATGGTTGAATTGTAATTGAATAATTAAAACAATTATTTTTTACAAATTTGAATACTTAATATTTATGTTGGAGGATATACAAAAATATCTTCAGGAGTTGTTATCCTTTTTATTGTATCTATTTTTATTATTGGAATTGGGCCATAATAATTACCTAGAATTAATGTGCCGAGTTACTTCAACCCATACATTATCTTCAAATTCATAAGCGTGTGGGTATTCACAAAGGAAACCTACTATATTTGCTTCACTTTCATTTATTAACATATCTCTTGCAACAACAAATTGAGTGTCACTAAAATTATTTGAACGAAATATGTAACCAGTTGTTTTAATTTTTTTGTTTACATATTTAGAAATATCATTATGAGAATCTCTTAAAATAGTTGTATAATTTTTATTATTCATAATAATAATTCTATTATTAATAAAAAGAGATATAAGAAATACACATAATAATATTAATAAAATTGCTATAAATAAATACATTAATTTAGAAGTATTTAATTTAATATTCCATACCTTCATAATATTTCCCCTTTCTTTACTAATCAATATGCATAATTTCCTTTAATTATACTTTTTGAAGTTACAATTTAAGGAATTAATTGTAAAATAAATATTGTTAGTTTTGAAATAATATATTAAAATGGAAGTTAAGAAAATAGAGAGGAGGGAGCTATACTAATAAGAGGATAGCGATTAAATGATTATAGCTATTGATGGACCAGCAGGAGCTGGAAAAGGTGCAATTGCTAAGCTTATAGATGAAAGGTTAAATTTCACTAGAATAGATACAGGTGCAATGTATAGAGCAATTACTTTGAAAATGATAAGAAATAATATTTTGTTAGACGATGAAGAAGGAATTAAAAACATTTTAGACAACACTAATATCGAATTGCGAAAAGAAAACAATTTGCTTGTAGTTTTACTTGATGGAGAAGATGTATCTAAATTAATTAGAACACCTGAAGTAAATGATTTTGTTTCACCAGTTTCAAGTATAAAACAAATTAGAATTAAAATGGTAGATATGCAGAGGGCAATGAAGGATGTTGCAAAAGATATTGTTATGGAAGGGCGAGATATAACTACTGTTGTATTTCCAGATGCTGATGTAAAAGTTTATTTGACGGCGAGTATAGAAGAACGTGCTAGAAGACGTTATGAAGAAATGAAAGATGAAGGAATGGAGATTAGTTATGATGATGTAATAAATAGTATAGAAGTTCGCGACAAAAATGATATGCAAAAAGAGATGGGAGCTTTAAAGATATCTGAAGATGCAATTGTTATAGATAATACGAATTTATCTTTAGAAGAAACATTTGAAGTATTTAAAAATATTATTGAGGAGAGAAGAAAATAAAATGATATTTAGAACTTTATTTAGAGGAACATGGAATATTTTACTTCATTTAATTTATAGATTTGATGTTAAAGGAATTGAAAATATACCAAACGATGGAGCTGCAATTTTATGTTCTAATCATATTCATTGGGCAGATTCTATTGCTGAAGTTATATTCATTAAAAGAATATATTATACAATGGTAAAGGCTGAGCTTATGGAAACTAAAATTAAAAATTGGTTTTTTAGAAATTTAGCATGCTTTCCTGTAGAAAGAGGAAAAGGAGATACTAAAGCAATTGCCATTGCAGAAGAACATTTGAGAAATGGTGATATGCTTATGATGTTCCCAGAAGGAACAAGAAATGGAATGGAAAAGGGACTAAAAATGAAAAAAGGTGCTGCTATGATAGCACTTCAAACAAAAAGCCCTATAATACCAATTGGAATAAGTGGTACATTTAAATTCATGAGTAAAATTAAGATTAGAATTGGAAAACCAATGGATTTATCTAAATATTTTGAAATGGAACAAACAGGTGCAAGAGAGTGGATAGAAGTTACGAATATGATGAAAGATGAAATAATTAAATTAAGAGATGGAGAATAAAAATATTAAAGGAGGAAGAGTTACTAGAAAATGTTGTCTTTAATAAAAGCTAAGCAATATAGTAAGTTATCATATAAATTAGGGTTTTATTCTGCAATATTTGGATTTATTGAGTGGTTTTATTGGATTGCAGGACTTGTGATAAATTTAGAAGGTTGGGGATTAATAACTGCATTTTTTATAATAGCTATTATTATTACAATTGCTTCTGTTATATTTGGATTGTTAGCAATAGGTGATGGAATAGTAGCTTTGAAAAAAGATGATGATAAAAAGCTCGCCAAAAAAGGAATTACTTATGGAATATTAGGCATGGGATTAGTTATTGGCTTATGGTTATATATTTTATGGCGTAGGTTTGTTTAATTAATGTATGTTATAAATAATTTTGTAGAAGATTGTAAATAAGTAGTTGAGCTAAAAATTGGCAACAAAAAATAACATAAAAAGTGTTGACGAAAATACAAAAAGATGTTAAGATTAATCTTGTTGCCGACAAAAAATGACAACAAAATTTTATATGAAATGTTGGTAAAAATTTGATTAAAAAAATATGAATTTTTTGTTGACATTAATCATATAAAATGTTATACTGATAGAGCACTTAGAGAAAGACGTAATGAGTAAAGCACATTGAAAAGTAAACAATGAGTAAATAAGAGAAACCAAGCGAAAGTTTTT
>CAYNYD010000096.1:0-2461 GCA_964401375.1 uncultured Eubacteriales bacterium
GAATAAATGCATCCACAATATTTTTGCATATAAAGTCCAGCATCTCTTGCCATTTGTTGTCCTATTCTAAAGCCTTCTCTAAAATCTTGATAAATAAATTGCACACCATACTTTTCAGATAATTCATTAGCAATTTTAACTATTAAATCATGTTTTTGATAAGGACTAACTAAAAGAGTAGTCGAAAAAGAATCAAAGCCATGCTCTTTTGCATATTTAGCTGTGTATTCCAAACGTGAATAATAACAAAAGTAACATCTTTCATCAATATTATTCACTACATTCTTAGTAAACTCTCGAATTCCATAATTATCTTCTATTATTAATGGCATATTAATCATTTCAGCATATTTAATTAAAGTATCAAGTCTTGCTTTATATTCCATATAAGGATGAATATTTATATTATACCAAAAATAAGTTAAATCATCATATCCATCCTTCTTAAGCTTGTCCACTACATAAGTTGAACAAGGAGCACAACAAGTGTGAAGTAAAATTTTATTTTTCATAAGGCACCCCCAAATGTTCATAAGCACCAATAGTAGCAGTTCTACCTCTTGGTGTCCTACTTAAAAATCCTATTTGTAATAAATATGGTTCATACACATCTTCCAATGTATCAATATCTTCACCGATAGTAGCAGCCAATGTCTCTATTCCTACTGGTCCACCAGAAAATTTATTTATTATTGCACTAAGCATCATTCTATCTATATTATCTAAACCTAATTTATCTATATCTAAACACGAAAGAGCCTTGTCAGAAATCTCATCGGTTATTTTACCATCTGATTTAATTTCAGCAAAATCTCTAACTCTTTTCAAAAGCCTATTTGCTATTCTTGGTGTACCTCTAGAACGAGATGCAATTTCACTTGCACCTTTATCAGTAATATCTATTTTCAAAATACGTGCAGAACGTTTAATAATCTGCTCCAACTCTTTATTACTATATAGTTCAAGCCTATGTATAATTCCAAATCTATCACGAAGTGGTGACGATAAACTTCCTGCTTTTGTAGTTGCTCCAATAAGAGTAAATTTAGGTAAATCAAGTCTTATAGATCTAGCACTTGGTCCTTTACCTATTATTATGTCTAAAGAAAAGTCCTCTAATGCTGGATATAGCACTTCTTCAACACTTCTATTTAATCTATGTATTTCATCAATAAAAAGTACATCACCATCAGATAAATTTGTTAAAATAGCAGCTAAATCACCTGGTTTTTCTATTGCAGGTCCTGACGTTATTCTAATATTTGCATTCATCTCATTCGCTATAATATTAGAAAGTGTAGTTTTTCCGAAGTCCAGGAGGTCCATATAATAAAGTATGATCTAACGGTTCATTTCTCTTTTTAGCTGCTTCTATAAAAACTTTCATATTTTCTTTTACTTTTTTTTGTCCAATATATTCATCCAAGACTTTTGGCCTTAATGTCAACTCAATATCATTATCCTCATTTTCAAGACTAGGACAAATAATTCTTTCTTCTTCCAATACAAAAACCTCCTAAATTTTATAAGTGTCTAATGGCTTCATGTGTATAATTTTCATACAAACTTTTTTGTGTAAAATTAAATTATTATTATATCTTTCTACAGCATTATTATAACTTATTCTAATTTTCTTAGCTTGCTTTTCCAGTTCAACAATACGTTTAAAAACTTCTTTAGATAAATCATTATCTACAACTTTATTCAGTTTTAAATAAAATTTCTTTAATTCATTACTAAGTTCTACATCAGCTTTCATTCTAACTGTATAACCCGATTTTTTTGTTTCCCTGCGTTTGTCAATAAGCATAACAATCTTAGCAACCAACTTTTTTTCAACTTTTTCACTTGTTAATTTTAATAGCAAAACATCTCTAGTATCTAAAACTTTTTGAAGTGTATAAAAAACTTTTTTTACTTCAAAGTACTCTTTAAAATATGTTCCATACACATAATATGCAGCAATTACAAAAATTAAAAGTGCAAGACTAAACCACATTCCATATTCTCCTTTTAATAAATCACAATCCTTAAATATGCTTGATTATATCATACATATCTATAAAAATAAAGCGAAGAAAGAATTTTAAACTATCTTTCTTCGCCATAATATGTTAATTTGCTAAATGTATGTATTTTTGTCTAGTCGCTTCTCCTCCTCTAATGTGCCTTTCAGCCTTATTTGTATCAAGAACTTTTTTAGCTTCTTTAGCTAAAGAAGGGTTAATCTTTTTTAATCTTTCAGTTATATCCTTGTGTACTGATGTTACTATTAGGAATGGTAATATTTTCTATGTTATTTAAGTCAGTTCTATGCAATATCTGTCTATTATTCGTAGCTTTTACATCACTTTTTATATCATTAAAATTAGTAATAACAGTAGGCTTACTTCCTATTTCATCAAGTAATTTTAATCTTACTTCTACATTAGAATCACTATCTACTTCAATAACATCTATA
>CAYNYD010000097.1:0-2440 GCA_964401375.1 uncultured Eubacteriales bacterium
CATAATTTAAATCCTTTTTCTATTATTTCATCTTCAAATGCTTTCGTTCCTTGAATATATTTAGGTTCTATTTTTTGTATATGTTTACATTTTTCAGTTTCTAAATGAAACATTTTTGTTTTTATATTAATAGCATATTTCTTATATTTATTATTGTTTTGGTCATTTTCCTTTTTGTTATTCTTATATTTGTCCACATTTTCATCGTCTTTATTTTTTGGCATAGAATCAATGCTACCATTTTTATAATTAATTGTTTCTCCTGGTTCAATATTATAGCAAAATTTACAATATTTCTTTTTTTCTCCGTCATCAATAGTTTCCATTTCTAATAATATTCCAAATGGAATTATATGTGTTTTTTCTTTATATATTGGTGTTACCTTATATATAAATATTCTATTATCATCTTTTATCTCTTTATATAAATCACTTTCAACTTTTTTCATTGATATTTGATTTAAATACTCAGTTCCAATAAAAATATTATCTTCTTCTGTATTTTGAGCTGACAAACTATATGCAATAATGTGTGCCTTATTATAAATATGTGCATTTGAAATTGTTGTAGACCAATTTACAGGATATGGATATTCTATATTCTCACTTGTATATATTGCTAATGTATTTTTACTTATAATTGCTGTGGCTGAACCACTTTTTTTATTTTTAATAGAATCTGTATATTTAGGTTTACCTTCAATTACATTATAGTCATCCTTATTTAAAGAAATTGGTATACCATTATTTATATCAATTGCATTTAATTCTTTTTCAAAATTTTTATTATTTATTACTTGTTTTAGGGTAACCATTTTTCCCTCCATTTACAATAATATATCAATTAACATTTTTTTGATTATATCACAAATAAATATTATTGTTAATAAATCCAATTATATTGAATTTTTTATTGTTTCTTCGAGTTCATTTCTCAATTCGTAAGCATCAAAGAAGTCAGAATATCTATCAAATTCATCTCTTCCCATTGTCATAAAAGTTCCTACTTCCATATTATCCGCTTGTTTTTTACTTATTACTTCTCTTTCATCAAAGCTACCTTCCATATAATAATCCATATAATATTCATCTTTTACTTTATCATAGCCTGTGTAAATTACAACTCCTTCTTCTTGTGATTTTTCTAACATAAATTCTTGCATTTTTTCTTCAATTTGTTCCTTTGGAATATTATATTTTTTCGACATAATATTTGCAAAGTTTTTATCATCTTCTTTATCTTTATCAATTGTATGATTTTGGGGAATTTTTTCTTTTATATCTATTTTGTAATATTCTCCATTTTTCACTGTGTACATTCCTTCACCTGCATATCTATTTTCTATAAAATCTAAATCTTCAAGTTCAAAAAATCTATTTTGAGAAATATCTTTTAATGTAATTGTTGGAATAAAATCTTCATCTAAATTTTTTTCTACCTCATATATGTGCCCTTCCTTTTTATAATCATCACATATATTATCATATTTAGTTTTAATGTTTGATTTTAACTCTTGTAATATCTCTTTTTGGAATAATTTTGTAGCACTTTTGTCTTCTACCAATTCCCCTGATTTATTTTCTTTCAATATTTTCCCATACTCTTCTCCAAGGTCACTTTGATTACTTGTAAAATCTTTTTCTTTCATCTGTCCATTCGTAAATTCATATAATTTAAATCTTTCTTTGGGTAATATTGTATATATTGTATCTTTTTCAGATAATTTACTAGCAACATTTTCAAAAATTTGATTAATGTCATTTTCTAAAAGGTCATTTATCATAGTTAGTGGTAACCCCGCTTCTTTGCCCAATTTTTCTTTTATATCTAATGGATGTTCAAAATAAGTTCCTTCATAGCCATCTCCTACAACTAAATCATTGTTAGTAAATTCTCTTTTATAACCTCCATCAAGTTTTTGTTCTTCTAATATATCTTTAGCTACTGATTTCATCTTTTTAGTATGCTCTTTTGTTTCTTCTTTACTTAAATGAATTTCCCCATTTTTCTCTCTACAAATATCTCCAACCTTTACATTCCTAGGTAATTCTGATTCATTCATTATTTTAAAGCCTATATTTTTGTTCACAGTAAACACATAAAAATCATTGCCTGTTCCTTTATCTGCAATGTAATATAAGTCTCCTGCTCGTTTGTTTTTATCATAAATGTCAAATAAAGATAATCTTTCTTGAAGAAAAAATTCGTTTCTATTTTCAATTGTCATTTTATTATTTTTAGCAATATTATTAACAATACTTAGATCACTTTCTTCATCTATTTCTATATTCTTTTCATTACCTTGCTTTAATTCATTTTTGTTAACCTCTTTTTGCAATTCCTTTATAAAATCATTTACATCAGCATCTACATTTTTTTCTTTAACCAAATCATTAGAAATACTTAATTCCAATAAGCCTACCTCCTTTATTTATTTAA
>CAYNYD010000098.1:0-1390 GCA_964401375.1 uncultured Eubacteriales bacterium
TAAAGTGTGATATAATTAGTGCAAATATTAAATGAGGAGGAGATTATGTACGGACGAAATATTAATATGAATATTATCTTTATTATAATATTATTATTATTTGCATTAGGTAATATGAATTTTGACATTGAAAGAATTATTTATGTTTTACCGGGTCTTATTTTAGCACTTACTTTTCATGAGTATGCTCATGCTAAAGTGGCAGATAGACTAGGTGATCCTACGCCAGAAGCTCAGGGTAGATTAACTTTAAATCCGTTAAAGCACTTAGATCCTTTTGGAACATTGTTTATTGTGTTTGCAGGTTTTGGTTGGGGCAAGCCAGTGCAAATAGACGATAGGTATTTTCGAAATCCGGCGAGAGATACAATGCTGGTTGCGTTAGCAGGACCTGTAAGTAATTTTATACAATCAATTATTTGGTATTTTGTCTATGGAATAATGCTTACATTTGCACAGTTTCATAATGTTGGCAGTTTGTATGAGACTTTACTTATTATGGTACTTTCTGCAGCATCAATTAACTTGTCTTTAGGTGTTTTTAACTTAATACCAATACCACCACTTGATGGCTCAAAAATATTAAGATATTTTGTTCATGGCAAAGCAAGAGATGTTTTATATTTTTTAGAGAGATATTCTTCTATAATACTTCTTGTATTATTTATGACTAATATAACAAGCTATATTGTTTCACCTGTAATTAATTGGTTACAGACTGGTATTTTATGGTGTGTAGATAAGGTTATAGGAATATTTGTATAAAGTAAAAAGAAATGGAGTAAATATGAAAAATGATATTTTGACTTTTGCAATTGAAAGTAGTTGTGATGAAACTTCTGTTGCAATTGTGAAAAATGGTAGAGAGGTATTGTCAAATATTATCGCAACACAAATAGATATTCATAAAAAATTTGGAGGAGTTGTACCTGAAATAGCTTCAAGAAATCATGTTGAAAATATAACTTATGTAATTCAAGAAGCTATTCAAAAAGCTGGTATAATTTTAAATGATATAGATGTTATATCTGTAACATATGGTCCGGGACTTGTTGGTGCACTTTTAGTTGGACTTTCAACTGCAAAAGCTATGGCATTTGCTTTAAATAAGCCTTTTATAGGAGTACATCATATAGAAGGGCATATTGCAGCTAATTATATAACTCATAAAGAATTAGAACCACCATACCTTTGTTTGGTGGTTTCTGGTGGTCATTCTCATTTAGTATATGTAAAAGATTATACTGAATTTGAAGTTTTGGGCAAAACTCGTGATGATGCAGTTGGAGAAGCCTTTGATAAAGTGTCTAGAGTTATTGGGCTTGGATATCCAGGAGGACCAGTTATAGATAAAATGGCTAAGAGTGGAAAACCTAGATATAATTTACCT
>CAYNYD010000098.1:1400-2432 GCA_964401375.1 uncultured Eubacteriales bacterium
AACATAATTTGAAAATTTAGATTTTAGTTTTAGAGGAATAAAAACAGCTGTTATAAATTTGATGCATAGAGAAGGAAATAATATTAATATAAATGATTTATGTGCTAGTTTTGAAGATGCAGTTACTGATGTGTTGGTGCAAAATACAATAAAGGCTATGAAAGAATTGAAATTAAATAAAGTAGCCATTGCAGGAGGAGTTTCAGCTAATTCATTTTTAAGAAATAGAATGGAGAGCGTTGGCAAAGAACATAATTTTAAAGTTTATTATCCAGAGCTAATTTTGTGTACAGATAATGCTGCAATGATTGCATCAGCTGCATATTTTAATTATTGTGCAGGTAAGAGATCACCATGGGATTTAAATGCTGTGCCAAATTTGAAAATTGGGGAAGGATAAAAGGAGATGAATTAAGTGGCAATATATGCAATATCGGATTTGCATTTATCTTTTGGAATAAAAGAAAAGCCAATGGATATTTTTGGAAGTCATTGGACAAACTATGTTGAGAAAATAAAAGAAAATTGGGATAATGAAATAAAAGATGATGATATTGTGCTTATTGCTGGAGATTTTTCATGGGCAACATATTTAGAAGAGAGTAAAGCTGACTTTGAATTTTTAGATAAATTAAAAGGCAAAAAAATTTTACTTAAAGGAAATCATGATTATTGGTGGGCAACTTTGAAGAAAATGGATAAATTTTTGGAAGATAATAATTTTAAAAATATTAAATTTTTATATAATAATGCTATAGAATTAGAAGATTATATAATTGCTGGAACAAGATACTGGCTTCCTGAAGAAGGATACGATAATGAGAGAATTATAAATAGAGAATGTGAAAGAGCAAAAATTTCGCTTAAACTTGCAAAAGAAATAGGAGATAAACCTATTATTTTTATGACACATTATCCACCAGATGAGCGTATAATTGAATGTGTAGAAGGCTTTGATATTAAATATTGGGTATATGGACACATACATAGCAATTATGAAGAAAATATTATTTCAATTTCTGGAATAGAATC
>CAYNYD010000099.1:0-2411 GCA_964401375.1 uncultured Eubacteriales bacterium
GAAAAATTTTCTTTAATTTGTTTTATTTTTTATAAATACCTAAAAATAAAATTTTTATATTGAATATAAATCTTTCTTTTTTAAAATAATAATCTTGAATTCATATACAATTATGAATCTGAATTCAGGAGGTTTATTAATTATGAATAAGAAGATATTAGTTTTATTAACTTTAGTTTTTGTACTATCATGTTTTTCTATGGTTTATGCAGAAAATAATAACAAAAACAATGTAGGAAACAATGCTAGAAATGCTGTTGATACAACTGGTAATACTGCTGGTAATGTTGTAAATGACATTGGACAAGGCATTGGTGGAGTAATAAATGGTGCTGGTTCAGCTGTTAATAGTGTTGGTAATGCTGTAGGTAATGTTGGTAAAGATTTAGGTAATGGTGTAAATGGTGTATCTAAAGATATTACAGGTACAAATAACAACAATAGCAACAATAATACATCTAGAAATGGAAATAATAACAAATCATCTAATGGAAATAATAATATGTATGGTAGTGGTGCAACATACAATGCTACGAGAACAGCAGCTTCTGGTGCTACTGATACAACATGGACATGGATAGTAGTAATAATTGCAGCTATAGCAATAATTGCTCTTCTTTGGTACTATTTTAGCGATTCATCAGAGAAAAACAAAAATAAAAACAAATATTAAAATTGCTTCCAGTTCTGCCATTTAATATTTCTTAATAAATTTGCATATTTTTTAGAAGCAAGTTTGTAATAAAGGGATAATCTATCAAAGCAATAGGTTATCCCTTTTATTTCTTATTATTTTATGATATACTTCTTAAAGTTACTTAATTATAAAAAAATTGGAGGTTTTTATATATGGCAAAAAAAGAAATTGAAAATATAATTGCATCTAATCCAAAAGCAAAACATGATTATTATATAAACGATACAATTGAATGTGGTATTGAATTAATAGGTACTGAAGTTAAATCTGTTAGAGCTCGTAAAGTAAATATGAAAGATAGCTATGCACAAATAAAAAATGGTGAATTATTTGTATACAATATACATATAAGTCCATATGAACAAGGAAATATTTTTAACAAAGATCCCATGAGAACAAGAAAATTATTGGTACATAAACGTGAAATCACTAAATTAATCGGATTGATAAAACAAAAAGGAATTACTCTTATTCCACTTTCATTATACTGGGATAAAAATCACATAAAACTTGAACTTGCAATTGCTACAGGTAAAAAATTATATGATAAGCGACAGGACATAGCTAAAAAAGATGCAGAAAGAAGATTGTTACAACATATTGACAAATAAAGCTGAAAATTGATTGCCGAGATGTTTCCTCATATCTCGGCAATTTATTAAAAATCTAATTCTTTAAATTTCCCATTTTCAATTAATTCAATAAGATTGTTAAGTTTTTCTGTAGCTTCATTTTTTATTTCTAAAGTTATAATATTATTTTTTATTGCATCTTCCATTTCATCTTCATCTAAAATCTCATAATGGCCATCTTCATAAACAATAACATCTAAAAGTAAGTCTATAATAGTGTACTTATCCTCTTCTTCCTCATATTCATAATCTATAATATCGCAATACCAGAATCTAAAACTTCCATCTTTATTATAAAATTTACTAATTTTCCAACCTTTTTTAAATAGTACACAAGACATACCACTTCCAATATCATCTCTTGGATTTATTGGTTTCCATTTTGTAATTAATTTTTCATCATCTCTATACACTACCTCGTCTCCAGAAATATCAACTATTTCATTAGGAACGTATCTTTTTCTAAATATTTTCATTAGTTTTCCCTCTTATTTCAATCCCCATTTAATCTTTTATGAATACCTTCTGCTGCAACTTTTGCAGATTTTAATGCTGCACAAACAGTTGCTCTTTTTTCAACCAAATCTCCTCCTGCAAATAAACCACTAATACTTGTTTCTCCATTTTCATCAACTTTAATCAAATTATCTTCTGACAATTCCACTTCTTGTTCAATCTGCTCATAATTTGGTAATGCACCAATTGCCATAATAACTGTATCTGCGACCATAGTATCTCCATCATCACACATTATACCATCTACTGAGCCATTTCCAATAATATCAGTTACCAATGACTTAAATTTAAATTTAATATCCTCTTTCTCAGCTTTAAGAATTTCTAACTTATTAGCTTTCATCATTATTTTATCTTTTCTATACACAACAGTTACTTTCTTTGCACCTTTCATCTTTGCCATTCTTGCCGCATCTATAGCCACATTTCCACCACCAATAACTACTACATTTTCAAATTTTATATCATCTATATGCCTTAGAAAATCATTTGCCCAATAGACACCTTTTAAATCTGTTCCTGGAATATTCAATATTTTTGGCATGTCATTTCCTATTCCTAAAAAT
>CAYNYD010000100.1:0-2360 GCA_964401375.1 uncultured Eubacteriales bacterium
AGGATTGATAAAAATGAATAAGGTGGAGCCTAAGACATTACCTGGTTTTATGGAACTATTACCATCTATGCAAATTAAATTTAATAAAATTATGGACATAATACGACATACTTATGAAAAATATGGCTTTTTACCTATAGATACACCTGCTATAGAATCTTCTGAAGTGCTACTTGCGAAGGCAGGAGGAGAAACTGAAAAGCAGATTTATAGATTTAATAAAGGTGATTCGGATTTATCTTTGAGATTTGATTTAACTGTACCATTAGCAAAATATGTTGCAAAAAACTATAATGATATTACATTCCCTTTTAGAAGATACCAAATTGGAAAAGTATATAGAGGAGAAAGAACTCAAAGAGGTAGATATAGAGAGTTTTATCAATGTGATATAGATATAATCGATAATGAAAATCTTAATATAATTAATGATGCAGAAATTCCAAGTATTATATATAATATTTTTAAAGATATTAATTTTGGAAAATTTACTATTAAAATTAATAATAGAAAAATTTTAAGTGGTTTCTTTGAATCTTTAAATTTAATGGATAAAGTTACTGATATTCTTAGAATAGTGGATAAAATTGACAAAATTGGTCAAGATAAAGTATCTGGAATGTTAAAAGAAATTGAAATATCTAAAGAGAAAACAGAAAAAATCATTGAATTTATTACTACAAAAGAAAATGTTATTGATTATTTAAACTCTTTGAAAATTGAAAATAAATTATTTAACGAGGGAGTTTCAGAACTAGAAATTGTTCAAAAATATATGTCTTCTTTTGGTGTACCTGATAATTATTATGCAATTGATTTAAGTATTGCAAGAGGTCTTGATTATTATACTGGAACGGTATATGAGACTGTTATTGATGATTATCCACAAATTGGAAGTATTTGTTCTGGTGGTAGATATGATAATTTGGCAGAATATTATACCGATAAAAAATTGCCAGGTGTTGGAATTTCTATTGGACTTACAAGATTATTTTTTGTGCTTAATGAATATAATTTATTAGAGAACAATGGAGGTTTGTCGATTGTCGACTATTTAATTATTCCTATGGTAGATGATTTAACATATCCAATAGGTGTTGCAACAAAACTTCGTGAAAAAGGAAAAAATGTTGAAATATATTTTGATAACAAGTCTATGAAGAAGAAAATGAATTATGCCAATAAGCAAAATGTTCCTTATGTGATTATTATTGGGGAAGATGAAGTCGCTATAAATAAAGTGATGGTTAAGAATATGATAACTGGAGAGCAAGAATTAAAATCAATCGATGAAATATAAATAAAAATTAGCGTCGGACTTAGAAAATTTGAAATACTTTTTAAGTCCGACAATCTATATGAACCATAAACGTAGCTAGCATTTATGGAAAATGAATATCTACGATATACTATGACCCACATTGCTATTATGTGAATAAATTTTTAATAATATTCAAAGGAGAAAAAATGGAAACGAAAAGATTACAGAAATTCTTGGCAGAATGTGGAATTGCTTCGAGAAGGAAATGTGAAGCTTTGATTTTAGAAGGAAAAATCAAAGTTAATGGAATAGTTGTTACTGAACTTGGAACAAAGGTTGAACCAGGAAAGGATATTGTAACTTTTGATGGAAAAGAAATTGAATTAAAAGAAGAGAAAAAGGTGTATATATTGCTTAATAAGCCTGTTGGATATGTAACGACTGCATCAGATGAAAGAGACAGAAAAACTGTTATGGAACTTTTAAAAGGTGTAAAAGAAAAAGTTGTTCCTGTTGGAAGATTAGATATGTATACATCAGGACTTTTGTTACTTTCTAATGATGGTGATTTTATATATAAAGTTACTCATCCTAAACATGAGACGACTAAAACATATATTGTAAAAGCAAGAGGAGTGCCAACTGAAAAAGATCTAGAAAAATTGAGAAATGGTATAAAAATAGAAGATTATATAACTTCACCTGCTAAAGTGGAGCTTTTATTAAAAGATAATACTAATAATATATCAAGAATTTTAATAGAAATTCATGAAGGTAGAAACAGACAAGTTAGAAAAATGTGTGAAGCAATTGGCTTATCTGTAATTGCATTAAAAAGAGAAGCTGTTGGAGGATTAACTTGTAAAGGTGTTGAAAAGGGAAAATGGAGATATTTGACAGATGAAGAAGTAAAAGGTATTATGAATTGAAGAAATATGTCAAAACACATAAATTATGATATGAGCTAAAAGGTAAAATAAAATCGATTTATATAAAAAATTTTAATTTTTATCATATAAGCAAATAAAGTGAAAATTTTTTATTTTTTAATATTGACGAAATGAAAAATCTGATATAGAATGAAGCAATAAAAATTGGG
>CAYNYD010000101.1:0-2347 GCA_964401375.1 uncultured Eubacteriales bacterium
TTATAAAATATTCTGATGAAAGTAAAATAGAATTAATTGCGATAAAGAGTTCTGACGGAAAAATTAATGTAGCATTAGGAACTTGCCAGTCTTGTAATGGCTCGCCAGATGCATACTATACTCAAAAAGGGGATCTATTAAAATGTAATAATTGTGGTTTAACATTTGAAACTGATGTGATTGGAGTAGATGGAAGTGGATGTCATCCAATAATAATAGATGAAAGTGCAATTACTAGGGAAGAAAATAAAATAAAAATAGATAAAGAAATGTTATGTGCAAATGAAAACCTTTTTTCAAAGATTAAATCTCATTAACAGGGGTTATATGATATGAAAAGTTCTATATACAAAGTAAAAGGAATGTTTTGTAATACTTGTGAAGATCGTATTCAAAAGTGTCTTTCAAGCATAGATGGCATAAAAAATGTTAAGGCTGACTATACAAAAGAAGAAGTATCCATAGAGTATGATGAAAGTAAAGTACATATTGATTTGCTAAAAGAAAAAATAGATGATTTAGGATATGAATTAATTTTAAATAAGGAAAATACACAAAATAACAATATTCAAATAATATCTATATTAATAATAATTCTTGCAATATATTTAATATTTAATCATTTAGGATGGCTAAATATATTTAACATTTTTCCAAGTATTGAAACTACAATGAGTTATGGTATGTTATTTATTGTTGGTCTTTTAACATCAGTTCATTGTATAGCTATGTGTGGAGGAATTAATTTATCACAAAGTATTATAAATTCAAAAAATAATGACAAGATATTAAAAGCAAACTTGTCTTATAATATTGGTAGAGTGATTTCCTACACTCTAATTGGAGGAATAGTTGGTCTAATAGGTTCAGTAATATCATTTAAGGGAGCATTCAAGGGAATTATTGCAATTATAGCAGGAATTATAATGATTATAATGTCAATTAATATGCTTGGAATATTTGCACCTTTAAGAAAGTTTAATATTAGAATGCCGAAAAAGTTAGCAGGAGTGCTAAATAAAATAAAAAATGGAAAATCATCTTTTGTAATTGGTTTGTTAAATGGTTTTATGCCTTGTGGACCTTTGCAATCTATGCAAATTTACGCTTTATCTACTGGTAGTTTTTGGGGTGGAGCTACTTCAATGTTTTTATTTAGTTTAGGAACAGTACCACTAATGTTTGGCTTTGGAGCTATTGCAAGTAAATTAAATAAAAAGTTTGCAAATAAAATGCTAACAGTTTCTGCTATTATTATATTTATTTTAGGACTTGTAATGCTAAAGAATGGATTAAGTTTATCTGGAATAAATGTAGTAAGTTCATCTATAAATAATGATGATAATATGGCAACATTAGTTCAAGATCACCAAGAAATTACTACAGAAGTTGATTATGGAGAATATGAATCAATAACTATTAGAAAAGATATACCTGTAAAATGGAATATATATGTACCAGAAGGAAAATTAAATGGTTGTAATAGGGAGATAGTTATTCCAAAATTTAATATTGATATTAAATTGCAAGAAGGAGATAATATAGTAGAGTTTACACCAAATGAAGTAGGTAGTATTCCATATAGTTGCTGGATGGGTATGATAAATAGTACAATAAATGTTGTTGAATAGAAAATATATTCATTTAAGGAATTGTTTTTTTTGACTATCTCCGTGAGTTATAATCATCAACTTTTTATATGGTATGGAAGTTATTTAATGATAATAAATTCATTTCTAGCGAGCTATGATTTTAGTGGCAAAACAATAACACCGTTTAATATGCATGAAAGTTCAGGAGATAATGGGACTTATAAAGAGATAGAAAGAAAAGTGAGTGATTCTACAATAAAAGGTGGATTAGATATAAAGAAAGCTGAAATTAGAGATTCTAAGGCACAAGTAGAAGAATAGCTTAAAGCATTAGTATATTGTGGAATAATGCTAAAAATCAAACTTATGAAAAAGTATTGACGTAAAACAGTAACTATGGTAAAATAAAATTGCCACCAAAAAGTGGCATAAAAATAAAGAAGAAGGCATATAATGAACACTATAGGATATCAAATTCGAAGTCAAAATTTACTGAAAATTAAAAAAATTGTAGATGACGATAATAATGGAGATAAATTTGTTATTGTAAGAACCAAAAAAAACATAGAATTTATGAGAAATTATAATTTAAACAATGAAGACATCAAAGATATTATAAGAAAGCTTTCAGTAGAAGATTGTTTTGGAGGTCCAGAAAAGGACAGAGATTCACAATATGAAGGGTGGATATTCAAATTTAATCCTTTATTTGAAGACACAAAATTATACATAAAAATTAGAGTTGAAAGTACAGA
>CAYNYD010000102.1:0-2146 GCA_964401375.1 uncultured Eubacteriales bacterium
AACAATATTAATGTTTAAATTAATATTGTTATTTTCTTTATAATTTTTCATTTATTTCATCTATCCAGCTATCATCATCATTCTCAAATTTTTCAATAAATTTTAGAATGTTAGTGCTAGATATGTCTTCATCATTTGTAGATAATTTTTTAACATTTTCTTTCATTATATTATAATTTTCTTTTTTGATTTTACTAAATAATTCTTTTCTTTGTTCATGTGTAGCTTTATAATTGTGTATTCCTGTTAGTTCTTCAATAAATTTAGCATTTACAGATTTGCTTTGACTAGTTAATTTTATTTTAGCAAAATGAGAAAGTATGATTTGCATTGTACAAGGATTGCCAAATATAATAATGTCATCTGCAACATCTGCTTCATGAAATTCATTTATCTTTCGTTTTATTTCCTTATACTTTTCAGATGGTCCTTTATCTGTGTCACAAAATATCAATACTAATGAATATGAATCTGATTGAAACTTTTCTTGGTATCGTGCAATAATAGTGTTTATTGACTTACTATTGACTGTTATAAAATCATATTTATTTGAAAAAACAGCTTTATTTTTTAATGTTTCAATATATTCTAGTTCTTCATATCCTTCACAAATAATGCAAATCTTCTTGCCACTATACTTTCTCATCCATATCCACCTCCAATAAAGTAGAGATTAAATCTGGATCTGGTATAGCTCCAAATACTCCCTTACTATATTTATCTCGTATGTCTGTAGTATCTCTAATACCTGCTTGATTATAACTAAATTCCTTTAATGAATATAATTCTGTTCCATTGTCATTCTTATCGGTAAACCAAATTTGCTCTTTTCTAAACATTTTTTTACAGTCTAATAAACTAATATCATGTAAAGTAGCAATTAATTGAGCACTTCTATTTATATCATTGTTAAACATACTTATGATTGCTCTTGTAATTTTAAAATGTAAACTACTATCTAATTCGTCAACAATCAATGTTTTTCCATCTTCAATAGATGTTATTACATAACTTGCAAGAGCTGCTATTTTTCTTGTTCCTATGGAATCAAAAATAATACTAGGAACCTTTCTTCCTTTATATACTGAAACTAATTTTATTTGGTCTATGAAATTTTGATTTTTTAAAACCTTCTCATCAGCTTCTTTGCCATCAATTTTAAACTGCACATTTTCTTCATATCTATAATCTTCTAAATATATATCTGCATTTTTTACAAAGTCCACTATCTTTTGTGTTTCTTCGGTCTTATTTTTTAACATTTCAATAGTTTTTGAATTAGGAATATTATTCATATCAACAATTTCTATACTACTAGCAAGATTTGTTAATATTTCTTTTATTTTTTGTAAAATTTCAAATTTTTCAATTTGTACTGTATATATAAGAATATTATTTGTAGAAGCTATATTTAAAATATTTTGCAAGTTTAAATCTGATGGACATTCATAAATTTCGTTTATTGTATCTTTTATAAAAATTACATTTTCACTTTCATTTCTATGTTGATCTCTCGTTATTTCAGTCATTTTCTCATATATATATGAATGCTGGCTACAATCGAATTTATATTCATAGCAATATTCTTTTTGATTATAAACAAACGAAACAGATTCATAGCAAATTGAACTGTCGGTAAATATATTAGCATTTAACATTATTTCTTTATTTTCTAAAGTTCTTTTTATTGCTCTTACACAATTTATAAAACTTGTTTTTCCTGTATTATTAGGACCATATATTGCAATAGATTTCAAAACATTAAGATTTTCATTTATTATTGAAACATTTGAAGAAAACCTTTTTGTTCTCATATCTGCTCTTAAGATCATCTCTACTTGCTTATCAAAAGCAAAGCAATTATCAAATTTAAAACTTGTTATCATAACATATTCCTCCTAACATTTTTATATTATATCATTTATTTATTTTTTATGCAAGTATTTTGCATAAAAAATAATATATTATATAATATGCTTATAATTTATAAAATTATACAAAAAACAAAAATCAGGATTTTTGTTGGCACAAATTATTAAATTCCTTCCTATTTTTTTATAAAGCAAAAAATTTATAACATCAATCTTTAGGTATATCAAATTCCTCTAATACTGGAATAGCACCATATCTTCCAGTTAAATAGTCT
>CAYNYD010000103.1:0-1669 GCA_964401375.1 uncultured Eubacteriales bacterium
TTTATTAAAGTCGAAAGGAGATTAAAATTTTATGAGAAAAAGAAATATAAAAAAACAAATATGGATTGATACAAAAGAAGATGAATTATTAAAAAGAAAATCTAAAGAAGCAGGTTTAACTGAAGCTGAATTTATAAGAAGTTTAATCAAAGGTTATAGAATAAAAGCTCAGCCTACTGAAGAAATAAAAAATTTTCAAAGAGAGTTGTATGGAATAGCAAACAATATAAATCAGTTAACAAGAATAGCAAATTCAAGATATAGTGTTTCACATGATAATTTTGAATATGTTTCAAAAATTTTAGCAGATTTTATTTTAAAGTTTGAGAAAAAAATTTATTCAAGAAAAAAATAGTAAGGAGGTGTCTTATGGCTATCACAAAATATAAAGTAATAAAAAAGAATTTAGAGGCAGTAATAAATTATGCAAAAAACGGAGATAAAACTGAAAATGGAATTTTAGTTTCAGGCTTAAATTGTTTACCTGAAAATGCTTATAGTGAAATGGTACTAACCAAAAAGGCATTTCATAAAGAAGATGGTAGGCTAGGTTATCACATTATACAATCATTTAAAGGCAATGAGATTTCTCCTGAAAAGTGTAATCAAATTGGAATGGAACTTGCACAAAGTTTATGGGGAGATAAATACCAAGTTATAGTATGTACCCATACGAATAAAGATAATATTCATAACCACATAGTTTTAAATTCTGTATCATTCATAGATGGTAGCAAATATCATAATTCAAATACTGACATTGCTTTGTTGCGAGAAATTAATGATGATATTTGCAGAAAATATGGATTGTCTATTATTGATAGTAATAAAGCTAACAAAGAAAAAGATATTGCACGAAATAGAATAAGAAACTTTAATCGAAATGAAGGAAAAATGGAACTAATAAAGGCTGATATTGATAATGCAATTAAAGAAGCAAAAAAATATCAAGACTTTGTAGATATATTAAGTCTTAAAGGATATTATATAAAAAGAAATAGCTATTATTTGTCTGTATCATCTCCGTATTATAATAGAAATATAAGACTTGCTAGAGCATTCGGAGAAAATTATACTTTTGAAAATATAAAATCAAGAATATATCATAATGGTGCATATAAAATGGATGAAATAGAAGACGAAAAAGTATATAAAGTAAAAATATATGATGGAATAAAAATAGATTCTGTCAAATTAGAAACATCTACTTTTTATAGATTATATGTACATTATTTATATTTATTTGGAAAATTACCACCTAAAATACATTATGAAGAAAGAACAAAAGAATATTACAAAGAAATAGATAATTTTCAAAAATTATGTGATGAATTGAATATGATTGGAGATTATGACTTAAAATCAGTTAATGAAGTACAAAATCTTCGAGCAAATTATCTTGATGAAGTAGCACCATTAAAAGCAGAAAGAGAAAATGTAAGACGAATATATAATAGAATTACAAATTCAGCAGACAAATGTATATTAGAGGCAAGAATCAATGTTCTTGCTGAAAATATTGATAAAATAAATTCTAAAATACAAACTTGTAAAAGAATAATAAATAAAGCAGAAAAAGGAGAAAAAGAAGATTTACTGATACAAAGACGATTAGAAGAAAATCAGTTAAAAAATGAAAAAGAAAATAATAAAAATAAAAAATTAGATA